>DASVGS010000470.1:0-2018 GCA_036379435.1 Ignavibacteriaceae bacterium | reverse complement strand
TGATTTTAATCTCTTTTTTTCTTTTAAAAGAATGTTCAGATGTTGTTTAGTAAAAACTGATGGAATTAAATTAAACTTAAAAAACTTACTAACCTGGTATTTATCAATTGGATCAAATATTAAAATCGGCTGTTTGATTTTTAATTTTCTTAATTCAACACCTTCATCCGGAGTTGCAACTGCATAGTATTCAGGTTTTTGTTTACCCAAAGAATTAAGTGTATCCAAAACTATTTTAACACCATGCCCATAAGCATCAGCCTTAACAACAGCCATAACTTTTACTTTGCCAACTTTCTTTCTGATATTAAGAAAATTTTTTTTGAGATTATTAGTATGGATAACAGCTTTTGTAAGACGCATAAATATGAATTTGATTTGCAGAACTTAATTAATTAGATAAAAACTCCTGCAGAAAGTTAAATAATAATCAAAAATATTACTAAAATATTAAAACCATAAAATTCTTTTATTTAATCGTAAACCTTGATCACTTTTTTTAGTTGAGTATAAATTCTTTTTATTATTTCATCTTAATAATTGTTCTGAGTTTACTATCTCAAATGTTTTTATTTAAGAATTCTTGACATTCCACAAATGCAATGGTAATTTTGGTTCAAAATTTTTTAAAAATATGCTGACAGAATTCGGAAAAGCTTTTATTTTTATACTAGTAGCAATAATATTTGTTATTGGTATTGTTTATCTCGCTAAACTCATTCGCCCTTCCAGACCGACTCACGAAAAACTTACAACTTATGAATGTGGAGAAAATCCGGAAGGATCTCCCTGGATTAAATTTAATATCAGATTTTATGTTGTAGCATTAATCTTCCTGATATTTGATGTCGAAGTTGTTTTATTGATTCCCTGGGCTTTGGTTTATAAAGATTTTGGGCTTACCGGTTTTTTGATCGGTGGTATATTTTTATTGCTTTTAGGATTAGGTATGGCATACGAATGGCGTAAAGGTGATCTTGAATGGGAGAAACCTAAAGTTATTCCTCCAACAGTAAAAAAAGCAAAAATAAACTCTGATGTTGCAAAAGAATTGGTAGAGGTTTGATCTTATGGGTTTTTTAGACAGCGAATTTACAGACGGCAACATAGTTATAACTAAAGCCGAAGATCTTTTAAACTGGGCAAGATTATCTTCGTTATGGCAGGTTAGTTTTGGATTAGCGTGTTGTGCAATCGAAATGATGGCTACTTCAGCATCACACTATGATTTTGACAGATTTGGAGTTATTCCCCGCCCATCACCAAGACAAGCTGATATTATTATTATATCCGGAACCGTTACATTAAAAATGGCCACTAGAATCAAACGTCTTTATGAACAAATGCCCGATCCAAAGTACATAATTTCTATGGGCAGCTGCTCAAATTGCGGTGGACCTTACTGGGAGCACGGTTATCATGTACTTAAAGGTGTAGATAGAGTTATTCCTGTAGATGTTTATGTTCCTGGTTGTCCTCCAAGACCAGAAGCTTTACTTGAAGGATTATTAAAACTTCAGGAAAAAATTCGTAATGAAAGTATGATAAAGAAAACCGCATGAAACAAGCTGAAGAAATTTTACAGATCCTAAAAAATAATTTTCCTGATTTTATTCTGGAATTAAAAAACGATCAACCGACAGAACCTTACATAGTTGTTTCACCACTTGAAATTGACAGAGTTTGTGCATTCCTTCATGATTCATCA
This sequence comes from Ignavibacteriaceae bacterium, assembly GCA_036379435.1. Classification (GTDB taxonomy): domain Bacteria; phylum Bacteroidota; class Ignavibacteria; order Ignavibacteriales; family Ignavibacteriaceae; genus IGN3. The sequence continues at coordinate 310 of DASVGS010000470.1, read as the reverse complement.
GATTTACTATTTGACTCACTTATGAATTTATCAGGGGTTGATGAACCAAAGACATCATTGCTTGGCGTTTATTATCATCTTGAATCCACTACAATAAAACACAAGATTACTTTAAAAGTATCAACGGACAGAAACAAACCAGAAGTTGCTACAGTTACAAGTGTTTGGAAAGGTGCTGACTGGCATGAACGTGAAGCTTATGATATGTTTGGAATCAGCTTTTTAAATCATCCTGATCTAAGAAGAATACTAATGCCCTATGATTGGGACGCCGGTTATCCACTAAGAAAAGATTATGAAAACCCTGAGT
>DASVGS010000469.1:0-2997 GCA_036379435.1 Ignavibacteriaceae bacterium | reverse complement strand
GAAATGGATTTATCATGCAAAAAATCTTAATCATTACTATCTCCTTATTTGTTTTAGTAATTAATAATTATGCTCAGGATTTTAATGGTTGGAAATTGAATGGACAAATTCAACTACGCTCAGAACTTGATGGAAGAGATTTTTCAAACAAAACTTACCCATTAACATTTGCAAGTTTAAGAACTCGTTTAGGAGTTGATAAAACATTTGATGAAAAAATTCAGTTGTTTGTTCAGTTCCAGGATTCCAGAGTTTTTGGTGAAGAATCAAATACATTAACTGCTATTGATAATATCGATCTGCATCAGGGATATGTAAAATTAATCAAGTTGTTTGGATGGGATTGGAATATCCAGGCTGGCAGGTTTGAAGTAGCTTACGGAACAGAAAGATTTTTTGGTGCTGTAGGCTGGCATTATGTGGGAAGATCTTTTGACGGAGTTAGATTTTCTTTATCTCCCGAAAATTGGAAACTTGACCTTTTTGCTTTAACAATAAAGGAATCCAACTCATATATTGCTAATGCAACACCAGTAACTTACCCCAATCCATCAGAAGTAAATCGACAGTACATCGTTTACGGGTTTTATAAAAATTTTTATTTGAATGAGATGAATAATTTTGATTTATTGGGATACTATGAAGCAAATCATCAGCGTACTGCCGGAGGTGCAAAGATTGCGGATATGTTTACGATTGCTGCCTCACACTTTGGAAAGTATGGAAATTTCAAAACAACATTTGAAGGAGCATATCAATTTGGACGTTATATTGAAAGCAGGGATATAAGTGCCTACCTTATTTCATTATTAGTTAACTATAAAGCAGAAGTGGTCGATCTTGGAATTGGGGCTGATATACTTTCAGGAACTTCTCCAAGTGCATCTTATAAAAATTCGTCTTTTGAAGCTACATTTGGAACCAATCATAAGTTTTACGGATATATGGATTATTTTATTAGTATTCCGCAAAACACAAATTTTCTTGGTCTGCATGATTTTTACTCGATGATAAATTATTCTCCTGAAAATTCAGATTGGAATTTTGATGCAAAGGTTCATCATTTTATGTCCAACAAAAACTCGGCTGCAGATCAAAACACTTTTGGGCAGGAGATAGATTTGACTGTTAAGTATAACATTATAAAAGGAACTTCAATTTCCTGGGGAGGGAGTTTATTCTTTCCTGGAGAACTGATGAAGACTTTCTTTTCACCGGGAGAAGATCCGGCTTTCTGGTCTTATGTAATGATAACAGCTAATTTATAATTTTATCAGTGGTATGATTCAATATGTCCCTAATATCTGAATTAAATATAAATCATTATTAAAATCATATAACATTTCACCAATATTTACTATTGCTATGATGCAAATAATGTTTTAAGTTTGCTGGCAAATGATTAGAAAGAAAATCCAAATATTCAGCATTACAGCTTTAATTATAATAGCAACTACAGGTATGCCGCTTTCATTTCATTTTTGTGAAATGACAGGAAGTAAGTCTTTTGAATCCTGTGATATCTGCACAAAGTCCATGGTTGAAGATGAAGATGTCTCCTGCTGTAATTCCAATAACTCAGATGAAAACTCAACAGCTTTTATTTCTGATCAGTCCTGCTGCCAGACTGAATTTGTTTTAAATAAAGTTAATGATGAGTTTTTGCTAAATAAAACTGAAGCAACTCAGCATCAATTCTCATTGATCGATTTCCAACTTCTTGTTGAAGAAATAAATTCATTACAAGCGGTAAATCAAAACCAGTTTTATTGCGATTCATCGCCGCCATTTCTAATTGATCCCGAATTACATATCACTAACTCTATCTTTTTAATTTAATACTTTTTCTTATCCTGAAAAGTACTATGTGGATTACTCTATCCATTTAGTATTGGTGCGTAAATAATTTTAAAATTGTTTAGGAAAAGAAAATGATTGAGAAAATAATAGATTGGTCAGCTAACAACAGATTTATTGTAATTCTGCTGTACATAATTTTAATTGGTTATGGAATTTACAGCGTTATAAATTTACCAGTAGATGCAATACCGGATCTTTCCGAAAATCAGGTTATTGTGTTTACAGAATGGATGGGACGCTCACCCCAAATAATTGAGGATCAGGTTACATTTCCAATTGTCTCCGGTTTACAAGGTTTACCGGAAGTAAAAGCAGTGCGAGCAAATTCAATGTTTGGCATGTCATTCGTCTTTGTGATTTTTAACGATAATGTTGATACATATTTTGCCAGAAACAGAGTGCTTGAAAGGATGAATACTATTCAGGCTCAACTGCCCTCCGGAGTTGTGCCCACTTTAGGTCCCGATGGCAGTGGAGTAGGTCATGTTTTCTGGTACACTGTTGAAGGTAAAGATTATGATCTTGGAACCCTTAGATCAATTCAGGATTGGTATGTTAGATATAAGTTGTCATCTGTTGAAGGGGTTGCAGAAGTTGCAAGCATCGGCGGATATGTAAAGCAATATCAGGTTGATGTAAATCCAAATAACTTACGGGCTTATAATTTAACAGTATCCGATATTGTAAATGCTATTCAGAGGAGTAATAATGAAGTTGGTGGAAAAATAGTTGAGGTAAGTGATGCTGAATATTTTATCAGAGGTCAGGGATATATAAAATCTAAGGAGGATGTTGAGAACACAGTTGTAAAATCTTTTACAAATGGAATTCCGATTCTCATAAAGAATGTAGCTAAGGTTCAGATTGGGGGCGATATCAGAAGAGGTGCTTTGGATAAAGATGGTAACGGACAGGTTGTGGGTGGAATTATTGTTATGCGAACCGGTGAAAATGCTCAAACGGTTATTGAAAGAGTAAAAGAAAAAATAAAGGAAATATCTCCGGGGCTTCCACCAGGTGTTAATATTATTGCTTCCTATGATAGAAGTACATTAATTAAAGAAGCAGTTGGAACTTTAGACAGAGCATTAATTGAAGCAGCAATTATTGTGGCAATAATGGTTGCAATTTTTCTTT
>DASVGS010000468.1:0-2475 GCA_036379435.1 Ignavibacteriaceae bacterium | reverse complement strand
ATTCATCAAATTCACTTTGAGTAAGAAATTCTTTTGCAATTAATATCTGAGCAAATTTTTCGATCGGACACTTCTTCAGATCTTCTTCAAGTTCTTTTTTATCACGGTATTTTTTCTGATCATCAGAAGATGAGTGAGACTCCAACCTAACAACATCAGCTTCAATTAAAGCCGGACCTTTTCCCGCTTTTATATATTCAATAGCTTCCTGGATTTTTTCGAATGATTGAAAAAAGTCTGTCCCATCAATTCTTAATCTGTAAAGTGTACTAAATCCTGCCATCATCTCCGCAATAGAATGATCTTTCCCACCGCTTTGTGCTGAAACGGGAACGGAGATAGCATATTTATTATTTTGAATTACGAATAATACAGGAAGTTTTTCCCTGCTGGCCCAGTTAACTGCCTCGTGAAATTCGCCCTGTGAGGTTGTACCTTCGCCACTGCTAACGTACGATATATTTTTTTCACCGCGTTTTACAAGTGCCAAAGCAGTACCCACAGCCTGAAGAAATTGTGTACCTGTTGGTGAGGACTGAGAAGGTATGTTTAATCTTGTAGAGCCCCAATGAACGGGGAGTTGTCTGCCTCCGCTTGCCGGATCAGTTGCTTTGCCAAATGTTCCAAGAAAAACTTCTTCAGGAGTTATTCCCGAAGCTAAAACAGTACCTAAATCTCTATAGTATGGAAACAGCCAATCTTTTTTGGGATCTAAAGATAAACCAATCGCAAGCTGAACGGCTTCGTGTCCGGCAGCTGCAATATGAAAAAATGTTTTACCCTGTCTTAATAGGTTCATTGCTTTATTATCTACATTCCGTGCACTAAGCATCGTTTTAAGAATATAAAGTAACTCATCTTTTGAAAAATCTTTTTTTCCGGATTTAATAGAAATATTTTTTCCTTTAACGGGCTTAGTCAAAGTTTTCTCCTTCGACTTATTTTGTGTTGGTGTGTTCTTTTTTGACATAAAAACCTTTTAGGGTTTAGAAATTAGATTCAATATTTCACTTTTTGATATGAATTCTATCTGATCATATGAAAATATTTTACTAAAATGATGAAGAATTCTTTCTTTAACTTCGCTTACATTTAATTCTTTTTTTAACTCACGGTTTAATGAGGTAACATCTTTATCAGAAATTCCACATGGAATAATACCGTTAAACAATTTCAAATCAGTATTAACATTAAATGCAAAACCATGCATTGTTATCCATCTGCTTACTTTAATACCAATTGCACAAATTTTTCTATCATCAATCCAAACGCCTGTGTACTTTTCAACTCTACCGCTGTTCAATCCATATTCAGAACAAACATTAATTATTAATTCCTCAAGTGCCCTTAAATATTTATGAGTATCCTGCTGCCAGTTTGTAAGATTGATTATTGGATAACCCACAATTTGACCCGGACCGTGATAAGTAATATCACCACCGCGGTCAATATCATATACAGATATTTTATTATCACTTAAATACTTTTCACTGCCAACAAGATTTTCTTTATCGGCTGTTTTACCAAGAGTATATGTATGTGGATGTTCCAACAAGAAAAAAACATCATCGATTCTATTTTCTGCCCTAAGTTGATGAACAGATTTTTGTAAATCCCAGGCTTCTTTATAATCGATCAATCCTAAATCACAATAAACAATTTTTCTTATATCTTTATTCATAAAAATCTACTTTATACTAAATCATATATTTAAATATGTATAGCCTCACCGTATGCATTTGCCGCGGCTTCCATTATCGATTCAGACAAAGTTGGGTGGGCATGAACAGTTTTTATAATTGAATGTCCCGTAGCTTCCATTGCTCGTGCCAGTGTAACTTCTGCAATAAGTTCAGTAGCTTCACTTCCAATTATGTGACCGCCTAATATTTCGCCATACTTTGCATCAAAAATCAATTTTACAAATCCTTCTCTTTCACCGACAGCAAATGCTTTTCCACTTGCCATAAACGGAAACTTCCCGATCTTTACTTCATACCCGAGTTCTTTAGCTTTTGCTTCTGTTAATCCCACACTTGCAACCTGAGGCTGGCAATAAGTGCAGCCGGGAATGTTTTCATAATCAACTTCGGGATTAACTATTCCTTTTATACCTTCAACACAATGTATTCCTTCAGCAGATGCAACATGAGCAAGCCAGGGTGGGCCGATAACATCTCCGATAGCGTAAATATTTTTAATATTGGTCTGATATGTTTTTTTATCAACTTTTATATGATTCTTAAACAATTCAACACCTAACTCTTCTAATCCAAATCCTTCAACGTTTCCTGTAACACCTATTGCGCTTAAAACATTATCCGCACTTAATTCTTTTTTCTGTCCATTTTGATTAATACTGACTGATACTTTTCTTCCCTTTACTTCAGCTTTTTCAACTACGGTCTTTGTGTAAATATCAATTCCTCTTTTCTTAAAACTTTTTTCCAGCGTTTGAGAAACTTCCACATCTTC
>DASVGS010000467.1:0-4551 GCA_036379435.1 Ignavibacteriaceae bacterium | reverse complement strand
CAAGGATGATTCTAAACAACTAGAAAAAATTATTAAAGAAAATTTTCCTGATTTTAAATTCGTAGGAACTGATAACGGATTTGAAGCGATTAATGTTGTACTAAAACAACACCCGTCATTAATAATCGCATCTCATGATTTGCCACTTATGAATGGAATTCAGTTTGTAAAATCCATTTTACGCGGTGATAAAAAATATTATGCGCCAATAATTGCTCTATTAGATTCTGCAGACGAATCATTGTTAAAAACTTATAATGAAATCGGAATTAAGTCAGTACTTTCAAAACCAATTAACATTAAACATTTTAACCGCGAAGTATCTTTAGCACTAAAATGATTAAAGAAATAATGTTTAATTCTATTTCAAAAAGACTTTAGTTATTTTTCTAAAGTAAATCAATTTTTATAGGAGGAACTTTTGAATCTTGCAGTTATAGGAACAGGATATGTGGGTCTTGTTTCAGGTACTTGTCTTGCAGAAACCGGAAACAATGTTATTTGTGTTGATGTTGACGAGAAAAAAATTGAAACCATGAAAGGCGGACAAATACCTATTTATGAGCCCGGACTTGAAGTATTGTTCCTTAGAAATATCGTTAAAAAGAGATTATCTTTTACAACGAATTTAAAAGAAGCAGTACGTAAATCAGATATAATATTTCTTTGTTTGCCCACACCGCAAGGTGGAGATGGCGCAGCAGATCTTAAATATGTTTTAAAAGTTTCGGATGATCTTGGTAAAATATTTAATAATGAACCAGAACTTGGATTTAAAGTTATTGTTGATAAAAGCACGGTACCTGTTGGCACAAGCGACAGGGTTCGTGCAGCAATAAAAAAACATGCACAGGATTTTGAGTTTGATGTTTGCTCAAATCCCGAATTTTTACGTGAGGGTATTGCAGTTGAAGATTTTATGAAACCTGAAAGAGTTATTGTTGGAACAAGCAATGAAAAGACAAAAAAAATAATGGAACAGCTTTACGAACCTTTTGTGAGAACAGGTAACCCGGTTTACTTTATGGACGAAAAATCCGCTGAGATGACAAAGTATGCAGCAAATTCATTTATCGCGATGAAAATTTCCTTTATGAATGAGATTGCGAGGTTATGTGAATTAACCGGCGCACAGGTTGATAATGTTAGATTAGGAATTGGATCTGATTCACGCATCGGTAAAAGATATCTCTTTCCCGGAATCGGTTACGGCGGTTCATGTTTTCCTAAAGATGTTCATGCACTTGTAAATACAGCAAATGAAAACCATTATGATTTTAAAATTTTGAAATCTGTTATAGATGTTAACAAAGAACAAGTAAATCATTTTTATAAAAAAATTGAAAAACACTTTAAAGGAAACATTAAAGAAAAACATTTTGCACTATGGGGATTAGCTTTTAAACCTAACACCGATGACGTACGTGAAGCACCGGCTCATTATCTGATAAAATTATTATTGAATGCAGGCGCAACCGTAAAAGCATACGACCCCGAAGCAAACCAAAGTACAAAAGCAGTTCTTGGTGATATTATAAAGTATGCTGAAACTTCTGAAGAAGCATTAAAGGATGCTGATGCATTAATTGTAGTTACGGAATGGAAGGAATTCCGTAATCCGGATTTTGAAATAATAAAAAATTCATTAAAATCTCCTGTTATTTTTGATGGCAGAAATCTTTATGATCTCGATAAGTTAAATGGACTAAAGTTTAGTTATTATTCAATAGGAAGAACCGATATAGTTAATTAATATTTAAAAGGAATGAAGCGTTATTGTTTCATTCCTTTTTTCGTTTAAATTAAGATTTAGAGATTTATAACAATGCTTAATCAATCTGAAATAATAACCCTTTCTAAAGGTGAAGCTGTTGATCATTTTTTGCTTGTTAAAAAATGTGAAGCCAGGTTAACCAAATCTGGAAAAGAGTTTATTTCGTTAGAGCTTGGTGATAAGTCCGGCTCATTATCATCAAATCTTTGGGATGATGTTTCAGGATTCAAATCAATTAAAAACTCACTAACCATTGGCGAAATTGTAAAAGTTGTTGGATCAATAGATGAGTATCAGGGTAATCCGCAGATTAAAATTGAAAATATAAAACTGGCCAAACAAAGCGATAATGTTTCCGCTAAAGATTTTCTTCCCAAATCTCTGCGCGATCTTAATTTGATGAAAAAAGAATTTACCGCAAGAATTGAAAAGATTGCCGACACAGATTTAAAAAAATTGATAAAAAATATTTTTTCTGAACAAAGGTTTGAAAAATACACTTCCGTTCCCGCGGGAAAAATGTGGCATCATAGTTATATAAGCGGACTTATTGAACACACACTGGAAATAATAAAAATTTGTGATTTGATGTGCGATATCAATCCGGAAATAAATCGTGATCTACTAATTTGTGGTGCAATGCTGCATGATTTTGGCAAGATTGAAGAGCTATCTTTTGAACCTGTTTTTGAATATACTGATAGGGGCAAATTGCTCGGGCACATTGTAATTGCGGCTATGATAGTTAATGATGAGATTAATAAAATTAATGATTTTCCGGAAAAACTGAAGAATAATTTACTACATATAATATTAAGTCATCAGGGAAAACTTGAATATGCTTCTCCCGTTGTACCCAAAACTTTGGAAGCCATTACACTTTATCAAGCCGATGAATTAAGCGCAAAAGTAAATGCGTACAAAAATGTTATAGTTAATGAAATTAAACCTGGCTCTAACTGGACAAAGTTTATTTCACTTGCCGGTACAGACATTCACTCTCATGGTTTACAAAATAAACCCGATGACGATAAAAAAACATTGTTCGATTAAATCAATTTAATAGAAGGAACAAAAATGAAAAAGATTCTACAACTGTCATCTATCCTGTTGTTGGTTATTTTTGGAATCAGTACTTCATTTGCTCAAACTCTTGATGAACTTTTAAAACAGGGGGATCAGTTTGTTGCTGAATTTCAAAATCAAAAAGCATTGGATACTTATCTAAAAGCAGATAAGTTAAATCCAAATAATTGGGAAGTATACTGGCGCATTAGTCGTGCTTATGTTGATCTTGGTGAAAAGATGCCGGATAAAATAGATGCTCAAAAAGATGAGCAGGAAAAAGTATATAAAAAAGCACTTGAGTACGCAGACAAATCTGTAAAACTTGAACCAAATCAATCAATAACCTACATACGACGTGCAATTGCTAATGGAAGAATTGCATTGTTTGAAGGAGTGTTTTCAGCAATCGGAACTGTAAAAGATGTTAAAGCTGATTGTGAAAAAGCAATTCAACTTGGCAATGGAGGTAATTATGTTCAGGCATTGGCTCATTATGTTTTGGGCAGAACACATTTAAAGGTATGTGAAAAAGCATATCTTGTTCGGTTACCGCTGGGATTAGGATGGGGTGATACTGAAGAAGCAGTTCGATTGCTTGAAATAGCTGTTAAGTTAAAACCAAACTTCAGAATGTTTTTATTTGAACTTGCTAAAGCTTATGTAGAAGAAGATGAATATGATAAAGCCAGAGAGACTTTAAAGAAAGTTGAAAAAGCACCTGTTCAGGATGAAGATGATGATACGGTTTTAGCAGATGCAAAAAAATTATTTGAAAAAATTAAAAACGAATAAACAACTCTTTGCTATCCCTCTTCTTGCCGGGAAGAGGGATAGAAGGGGAACTATTTTGTGGTAACACTAATATGAACTTCGATCAAACATTTCTGGATAAACTAACTCAAGCAAAAAAAATTGTTTTCTTTACCGGAGCCGGTATTTCTGCTGAATCAGGTATACCAACTTTTCGCGGAAAGGATGGAATCTGGAATAAGTTAAAACCCGAAGAGCTTGCAAATTTTAATGCCTTTATGAAAAATCCACAAATGGTTTGGGAGTGGTATAATCATCGTAAAAAAATTGTTCATGATTCAAAACCCAATGCCGGGCATCTGGCAATTGCAGAGATGCAGGATTTATTTGATGAAGTAATTGTTGTAACACAAAATATTGATAATCTTCATCGTCGTGCAGGTAGTAAAAATATTTTTGAACTGCACGGAAATATTGAAAGAAATTATTGTGTTAAATGTAAAACCTATTATAATGGTGAACTTGATTTTTCCGATGGTGTGCCTAAATGTAAATGCGGCGGATTAATTCGTCCTGATGTAGTTTGGTTTGGTGAGTTTTTGCCTGAAGATCAATTTGAAGGAGGAGAGAAAGCTGCAATTTTAAGTGATATATTTTTTGTTGTTGGTACATCTGCGGTTGTTTATCCCGCCGCCGGATTAGTTCATTCAGCAAAGCGAGCCGGATCTTATATTATAGAAGTTAATATTGAAGAAACTGAAATATCACTGATATGTGACAGATCTTTTTATGGCGAAGCAGGAAAAATTTTACCTGAAATAGTTAACGTGCTAAGAAAAGAAATACCAAAATAAAATTACTGGTTTTTCTTTGGCACAATTAAACTTAAAACTGCAGTAAAAACAGCCGCACCAATTATCGACCATATGATGGGGTAACTTATTCCACGAATTTCAAAA
>DASVGS010000466.1:0-2345 GCA_036379435.1 Ignavibacteriaceae bacterium | reverse complement strand
TCCAAACCTTGCCCAGTCCTCAATGGAGTGATACTCTTGGAATAACTATTCCTCCGCACGATTCTATAAATGTCTCCTTTTACGAAGTTGATCTTTGTCCTATCTGTGATTATGAAGTACAGGAGTACTTTAAAGATACTTTAAAATTTGTATTTACTTTTCTTGATGGGAATGTTTATTCGTTCAGCAAATCAATTCCCATAAGCGGAGAAGGGCATCCTTCTGATGTTGAGGATAAAGAAATATTACCCAAAGAGTTTTCATTATCCCAAAACTACCCGAATCCTTTTAATCCAAGTACAACAATAAGTTGGCAGTCTCCAGTAAGCGATTGGCAAACAATAAAAATTTATAATACGCTGGGACAAGAGGTTGAAACCATTGTGAATGAATATTTAGAAGCAGGGCTTCATTCTAAATTATACATTGTAAATTCTACATTGCCAAGCGGCGTTTATTTTTACCAGCTAAAAGCAGGTGCGTTTGTTCAGACAAAGAAAATGATTTACTTAAAGTAAAAGGTGCTATTATGAAATTTTATACATTATTGATTTTTTATTTTACAATCTCATTTAGTTCAATTGCACAGGATTTATATCTTGGTTACGGTTTTAATCCCTGGGGATATGAATATTACACCGAGCTTCAGAGTGCAACTTTAAGTACTGCAACTGGAAATGATGGGGCTGAAAATATCAACCTTCCTTTTAATTTTCCTTATATGGGTGTAACATATTCAACAGCAAGAATTTCTGTAAATGGATGGTTGGAATTAGGACAGTCATACACCGGGTTGGGATATGACAATGATCTTGCAAGCACAACAGCAAAACCACTTATCTGCCCTTTATGGGATGATTTGATCGATGATGGATTAAGTGAAATACGATATAAAACTATCGGTGCTGCACCAAACCGACAATTTATTGTTGAATGGAAGGATATTTTAATATCAGGTGGAAGAAAAAGTTTCCAGGTTAGATTATTTGAATTAGACGGCACAATTGCTTTCAACTATGGTCCACAAAGTACAACGGGATTCTTGTCGGCTTCAATCGGAATGAACGATCACATTGGCGGACCCGGACATTTTATCAGTGTATCTACAGGAACTTTCTTTTCAGTGGATACGATGGTTGCAAATAACAACATTAACTCATTTGATTATATCGGTGAAAACACAAATTTTTATTTTATTCCTGATGGTAAAACATTCTACATAACAACTTATCAAATAACTAATGATGTGATAAAGGGTGCGGTCAATCAGCCAATTATTGCAATACTTGTAACTTCCCGTATGGGCGTTCTGACAATGCCCAGCATTACATCAATCTCATTAAGCACAAATGGAACAACTAACTCCAATGATATTTTAAATGCTAAGTTATTTGCAACAGGAAGCAGTCCATATTTTACAACCACCTATCAGGCTGGCAGCACGTTCAATAATCCAAATGGTAATTTTGCAATAAATGGCGGTATTGGATTAGGAGATTATACAACCAATTATATCTGGTTAACTTATGATGTTTCTGATAGTGCTCAAATCGGCAATGTGTTAGATGCAGAGTGTTATCAACTTTCATTTAATTTAACCTGGCCTCAATCTCCTGAAATTACAGCACCTTCAGGAAGTAGAACGATTGTTGCAGGTAACGGGTTAGCAGGGACCTATACTGTTGGAACTTCCGGTGAATTTATATCCTTAACTGCAATTCTTGATAGCTTAACTGAAACTTTTATTTCTGCTCCCATAACTATAGATATGCTGAATGATTATAATTCAACATCTGAAACTTTTCCAATTGAATTTCCATTCATTTATGGAAGCTCATCTCAAAATAAAATTACAGTAAGACCCGCAATCTCTGCTTCAAACATTTCCATTGCTGGTAATAGTAGTGCGATATTGAAATTTTCAAATTGCAATAATATAATTATTGATGGAAGACCTGGCGGAGTTGGCTACGAAGGACACTTAACTATTCAAAATGAAGATACAAGCGGATCAGCTATTTGGATTGCAGACGGTTCAAGAAATATTGAAATTTCATACAGTAATATTTTGGGCAGCAGTATATCAGAAGTTAAAGGGGTTGTTCAATCTATCTATTCCGGATATAATCTTTTAAATGACAGCATTTCATTTCGCAATTGTTACGTTGGTAATTCTAATTCTGGTCGCCCGGCAAATGGATTTTACTGCGGTCCTGAAATGTATGGGGGATCTGTCGGATGGAAAATTTTAAATTGTGCGATAACAGATTTTACTGATGTGGGAATTAAGATGGAATCTGGTTACCAATTCCAAATAGAAAACACAGAAATTTATCTTACCGAAC
>DASVGS010000465.1:0-2292 GCA_036379435.1 Ignavibacteriaceae bacterium | reverse complement strand
GGATTTACTAAATCAAAAATTCCATCTGCTATAATAAAATCCGGAGAAGTAATTGTACCGTTGTTTTTATAATATCTTAAACCATTATAACCGCCAATAACAAGATCAAGATCAGCATCGCCATCTAAATCAACTAAGGTTGGATAATCTGCATTTGTGTTAGTTTGTCCACTGTTATAAATGGTGTATAAAACTGAAGTGTCTTTACTAAATGTTGTTGGAAATGAATGAGAATTATTCCAGAAAAAATCAGCTTCATCTGCAAGCGTGCCTATTATTAAATCGAGGTTTCCATCATTATTCAAATCGGCAAATTCGGGGGCAGAAAAACTTTGAACTGTAACGCCTGAAACAGAAAAGATAGAATCAACCTTTAACCAGTTTTGAGAATAAAGACTGGTTGAGAAAAGAACTGTAAAAAAAAGTAAAAAATGCTTCACAATAGACTCCATAAAAATAAAATTAATGTACTGGACAAAAATACGGATTTAATCATGTCATTAAAACTTATGATCAGATAAATTGGTTTTGTTGTGCAAGGTTTTGAAGAACAGAAAAGAATTAATTACAGGTAAAATAAAAACCCCGGCTAACCGGGGCTTTTAAACTGCAATTATTAATTATTGAAAGAAGTATCTTATACCGAGTCCTGCATCTATACCTAATCCGGTAAGTGGTGTAACCTGAAATACAGGAACCAATTCAAAGAATACATCAATAGGAGTTGAGCGAGGCAGCCAGGCAATACCAACAACACCTCTTACACCAAAAGATCCATCATAACCGCCGCCGGTATTAAATCTTCCTCCAAATCCATAGTAAAGCGGAAATCTTTCTGTTGAACTAATTGCATTGAAAGAATGCCAGAGATAATCCATATGAAAATGAACACGTCCGCTGTTATCGTAAACGCCTTTGTACTTAATACGATCGCCGCCTAATCCGACACCAAAGCCGAAATCAAAAGCATTTATTCTTGATGTCCAGAGTTTTGCACTTAAACCTGTTGGTTCACCCAGAACGATACCAAGACCGAAACCGTGATCCTGGGCTGCAACCGGTTTTGCAAGTGCTATCACAATAAACAAAGCGAATGTGGACAAAAGGATATTCTTCATAACAGTAACTCCTTTTATTAGTTCAAAGTTATTTTAAACTTAAATTGATTGTTCCCAGATCTGTATCGTGCTGCGCAGTAACTGATACATTGGTTATTGTTGTATCGTTATATGCGGGATCTGCAGATAATACCTGAACATCATATGTGCCTTGAAGCAATGCCATAAATTTAAATGAACCAAATAAATTTTCTGCTACTGTAACAACTGTATCGGGGCCGCTTATAGCATATACAACACCTGCAGCACTAAGGGGATTTATTTTACCTGAGATGGTTCCTGAGATTATCATTGGAACGAGCCTTATTACAGGTTTTAATTTGTACTGATTGTTTCCGGTAAGTACAATTGAACGTTCAGCATCAAAATCGAGAGTGAGTTCGTACAAATTACCTGATTCAATATTAAATGAGTGGTTTAGTTTAATTCCGGTTTGCTGTCCGCTTGGAACATCGAGAGGATAGCTGACACCATTAACTACAATGTTACTTCCGGTACCAAGTATTAATCTTATTTGTGTGTAATGACCTGCATCCAGTGAATTGGAACCAAGGACAACGCTTGCACCGTTTCTTAAGGTTAGCAGATTATAGGTTGCAGGTGTGTTGTTTATTACAAACCAACCACCTGTGGAATCGTTATCAGCTTTGTGAACTTCTACACGATCAACAACTATGTTGATTTCATCGTAAGCGGCGGGTGCATCTACCATCGTGATTTTTAATCTTCCCTGCCCTGAATCCGGCGAGGCAGAATCTGAACAACCAAAGTAGGTAAGGCCAATTACAAGAAAACTTGCAAAAAGCGCCAAACGCGTTAGGTTTTTCTTAATGTTTCTCACGGATAGTACTCCTTTTTTTGTGAATGAATATAAATGTTAAGTTTTTTTAAATTTTTAACATTATTCTGATCTGTTAGGTTTTAATATATGTTTACATCGTACTTGTGTCAAGGTAACTCTGATTACTGTGATTTAGATTTGTTGAATTAGATGCAGTTTTTGTTTTTGGGGTTTTACATTGTGTTTTTGCGATTTTACAACGCGTTTTTACGGTTTTACTTCTCATTTTTGAGAGGTTACATTGCGTTTTTGTGAATGAACGGGGGGTGATTTTTTAAGAAATGTTTGTTTTCAGGGGAAATTGATAGATTTAATGAAATCCAATTGTTGGAT
>DASVGS010000464.1:0-4693 GCA_036379435.1 Ignavibacteriaceae bacterium | reverse complement strand
GATTCTTACCAATAGCTGCGCCAGCAGGATTATTATGTTTTATTATTGTACAGGCTGTGTCACCAAGATCTTCGCAAAGTTCAACTGCAGCGACCAGGTCTAAAATATTATTATAGGAAATTTCTTTTCCGTGAAATATTGAAAAATACTCATCAAAGTTGCCAAATACACCAGCATTCTGATGAGGATTTTCTCCATATCTTAATAATTGTTTTATCGGTTCATTTATTCTGATATGTGACTGCGGAATCGAAAATTTATTTTCCAAAAAATTAGCAATATGTGTATCATAATTTGCTGTATGTGAAAATGCTTCTACGGCTAATCTTTTTCTTGTTTCTAATGAAACTGATCCTTTATCTAATTCTTGCACAAAGGAATCATATTGATTGGGATTTGTTAGAATAGAAACAAATTTATAATTCTTTGCAGATGCTCTAACCAAACTTGGTCCGCCGATATCAATATTTTCAATAATATCGTCCAAAGAAGAATTTGGATTGGATGCTGTTTTAACAAACGGATACAAATTTACACATACTACATCAATTGCATCGATACTATTAATAGTTGCCTGATTAATATCTGAATGATTATCACGTCTGAAAAGTATTCCACCAAAAATTTTGGGATGCAGAGTTTTAACGCGGCCATCAAATATTTCGGGGAATCCGGTGATAGAACTTATTTCTGTTACGTTGATATTATTTTCTGCAAGCAGTTTAGCAGTATTACCTGTAGCGATAATCTGGTAACCGTTTTTTATTAAACTCTGTGCAAATTCTGTAATCTTTGTTTTGTCTGATACACTAATTAGTGCTAGTTTTTTCAATTCATGTTCCTGTTTAATCAAATGAAATAATTTGATTCATTTTAAAATTACTACCCTATTTGATTCGATCTTAACTCTCTGTTCAGCAAATGCCTTCACAACTTCAGGTAATATTTGATGCTCGATTGCTAAGATTCTTTCAGCAATTTCTTCCGCAGATTTTACATCAGAAATATCAATACATTTTTGTGCGATAATTTTTCCTGTATCATATGTTTTATCCACAAAGTGTACTGAAGCACCACTTACTTTTACTGAGGATTCAAAAACTGCTTTATGAACATTCATCCCATACATTCCCTTTCCACCAAATGAAGGAAGTAATGCAGGATGAATATTAATTATCCTGTTTTCAAAATTATTTATTAACTCATCCGGAATTAATTTTAAATAACCCGCAAGCACTATTAAATCAACATCCAAATTCTGCAGGACAGAAGTAATTTTATTATTACTTATTCTGCCTTCACCATCACCAATTGAATAAGTTTCAATACCGTATTCTTTTGCAATATCAAAAGCCTTGCAATTAATTTTATCGCTAACAACCGCAACAATGGTAATTAAATTTTTTAAATCAGAATTCTGTAAAAGAGCATTTAGATTAGAACCTCTGCCGGATACAAAAACAGTGATTTTCAATGTAATTTTACCTGAAATTATTGCGAAAATTAGGTATTCAATAAAAAAGAAGCAATTAAAGAGATGCTAAATACTAAACATTTATTGCATTATTTAGGCAATAATCTTTGCAACGAATATATTTTATTTTCCAGTGAATTTCTAAAATCATAATCATCCATTTCGGATATCTGATCTAAAAATAATTTTGCATCAATATATTTTTTCTGACTGTAACTGCTCCAGGCTCCTAAATAATATGCATATGCATGCACCCATTGCTCATTTTCAACATCCGTTTTAATACAATCTACTGCGTAATCTAAAGCCTCCTGATATTTTTTCTGTTTGAAACAAATTTCAGATAAATAGAGTTTAGCCTCTGCTTTCAGGTCATTATTTATTTTATTTTGCTCAATAAAATTTTCAAGTGAATCTTTTGCTGCAGACAGTTTATTTTGCTTAATTAAATTATAAAATCTGATCAACCTGATTTCACTATTAGTCATTTTTCGATTTTCATAATCACTACCTTTTCGTTCAGCATAAAGATCTTCTTCAATGTCAGAATTTCCCGTAGAAGATTTTTCATAATACTTAACAGCTTCTTTTCTATTACCCAAAATTTCAGTACATAATCCAATCTGAAAATTTGTATAACCTTTATAATCATCGTTAATTGCTGATTTAATATAATTATTATAGTATGTTTTAGCTGAATCAAATTGACTTCTTGCAAAAAATACATTACCAAGCACATAATTGGCATTTGAAACTACAAAAGGATATAACTCATCTTCAGACTTAATAACAGTTCTCAAATGCTTTTCTGCATTTGCCAGATCATTCATTTCATATTCTACCCAGGCAAGAGAAAAATTAAACAATAAATTTTTTGGATATCGTTTTACTAAATTATTTAACAATTCTTTCGCCGCCGGATGATCAACTATTACACGGGAGTACAATTGCGATAAATAGTACTGAGCATCAATTCTTGAAAGCTTTCCTTTCTGCACTGTCATTTTAACATAATTTAACCCCAACTCTTTATCAGCAGTTATTCCTACAAGATTAGCCGCCCATTCCAGTGTGGATGGAATTTGTGAAAGTGCAAAATTGTAAAGTCCTAATCCTAAAAAAGCATCATATAAATTTGGTTTAATCTTTATAGCTTCTTCCAAATTAGATTTCATTTGATTGCTCGTCCATAGTGCCTGAAGGTAATTACCACTTCTTGCTTCTGCTATTGATTTATTGTAGTAGATAGATCCAATAAGATATTTTATTTCTGCAGTGGTTTTTGAGTTTAACTTTTGATTAGCCAGCTCAAGTGCTTTATCTGAAAAGTAATTAAATGAATCAAGATTAGTTTCATTAAGATTGCCAAGATAATACCAAAGAAATATTATGGATTTGTAATGATATCCGCTTGGATCGTCAGGATGTTTTTTAATGATAGAATTGAATGCGTTAAATCCGTCATCCCAATTAAAGTTATAAATTTTGTCTAATCCAACCTGTAATTGTTTATCTGTAATCTGCTGAGAAAATAAATTAAAACTAAAAATGAAGGAAAGAATTACAACAAAAATTATTTTTTTCATTTTATTGGATATTTTTTACTGCTTTTTTAACAATGACAAGTTTAAAGAAGCTTTGACAAATTCCCTGAACAACGGGTGCGCTTTTGTTGCTCTTGATTTAAGCTCAGGATGAAACTGGCACGCAACAAACCATCGTTTATCCGGTAATTCAATAATTTCCACCAATTCACGATCGGGTGAAAGACCGGATAATACTAATCCATTATCGGTCAATATATTTCTGAATTTATTGTTTACTTCATATCTGTGTCTGTGACGTTCTGAGATATAACTACTTTGATAAGCTTTATAGGCTTGTGTTTTATCTTTTATGTTGCATGGATAAGCCCCAAGTCTCATCGTTGCGCCCATATCTTTTATATTTTTTTGATCAGGCATAAGATCAATAACACTGAATTTATTTTGTTTAAATTCTGAGCTATGTGCATTTTTTATTCCGCAAACATTTCGTGCAAATTCTATAACAGCACACTGCAATCCTAAACAGATACCTAAAAATGGGATATCATTTTCGCGGGCAAACTGCACTGCTTTTATCTTTCCCTCAATACCTCTTTCTCCAAAACCGCCCGGAACAAGAATACCGCTTACCCCATTAAATAATTTTTCAGCAGATTCAGACTCAAGCGTTTCTGCACTAATGGGACGAACGATTACTTTGCACTTGTTCTCAGCACCTGCGTGCACAAAAGATTCCATAATGCTTTTGTATGCGTCCATATGCTCAACATATTTACCGCATAGTGCTATCTCTACTTGTTTTTCAGGGTTTTTTATACCTTCAACAAAATCTTCCCAATTTTCGATGTTTATTTTTTTATCAGGCAGATGTAATCTTTCAAGAACTATTTGATCAAATTTTTCTTTATGTAATACAAGTGGTACTTCATAAATTGAAGAGGAATCGTAATTTGAAATAACAGCCTTTGAGGCTACATTACAAAAAAGCGCAATCTTATCCCGTAAATCTCTGCTTAACTTTTTTTCTGACCGGCAAATTAAAACATCTGGTTGAATTCCTAACTCCAAAAGATTTTTTACACTGTGTTGAGTGGGCTTAGTTTTTACTTCTCCTGCAGAGGCAATATAAGGTACCAGAGTAACATGAATATTCATTGTATTGGCTCTACCAAACTGAAGCATTAATTGCCTCATCGCTTCTAAAAAGGGTAAGCTTTCTATATCTCCAACCGTACCGCCAATTTCGCTGATTATTATATCATATTCACCCAACTCACTTAACTTAAGCATGCGATTTTTAATTTCATCGGTAATGTGCGGTATAACCTGTACTGTAGCACCTAAAAAATCTCCGCGTCTTTCCTTGGTAATCACTTCATTATAAACCTGACCTGTAGTTGTGTTATTAGCACGGGTCATATTTACATCCAGAAACCGTTCATAGTGTCCAAGATCCAAATCTGTTTCTGCTCCATCATCGGTAACATAAACTTCTCCATGCTGAAAAGGACTCATAGTACCCGGATCAACATTTATATAAGGATCGAATTTTTGAATAGTTACACGTAGCCCTCTTGCCTGTAACAATTTGGCAAGCGAAGCCGATACAATTCCCTTCCCCAATGATGAAGTAACTCCGCCTGTGACAAATACATACTTAGACATATCTTTA
>DASVGS010000463.1:0-2015 GCA_036379435.1 Ignavibacteriaceae bacterium | reverse complement strand
GAAAACAATCCACTGGAGCAATTGTGGCAGGAAGTTCAGGCAACTGCTTTTGTTGCGCATCCTTATCAATGGCCTGTAATTGGCTGGGAATCTGATATTAAAAACTGGACTAAAGAGGATTTAGAAAATTATTTTCATACTTATTATGCACCTAATAATTGTGCTGTGGTTATCAGCGGTGATGTAAAACTTCCGGAAGTTAAAAAGCTTGCAGAAAAATATTTTGAACCAATTCCTGCCGGACCCAAACCAAGATCAGTTCATACCATCGAACCCGAGCAATTAGTCGAGAAAAGAGTATTTGTAAAACGCGAAGTTCCATCACCTTATTTAATGATAACTTATCATGTCCCTCAATCCGGAAGTGAAGATTATTACGCTCTCGATCTTCTTAATTCAATTTTATCTGAGGGTGAATCATCAAGACTCTACAATTCGATAATTAATAATCAACAACTTGCTCTTGAGGTTGGAAGTTTTTATCCCGAAGCGTTTGATCCAACATTATTTTACTTATATGGGATCTGCAATGATGGGGTTAGTGCATCACAATTAGAACAAGCTGTTTTGAATGAGGTTGATAAAATCACGAAAGAGGGCATAAGCGAAAGTGAACTGCAAAAAGTTAAAAACCAAAAACTTATGAGCTTTTACAGAACTACAGAAACTATAAACGGAATGTCGAATACACTTGGGACGTATGAATTGTTTTTTGGTGATTATAAAAAGATGTTTACTGCTCCCGATGATTATAAAAAAGTTACTGCACAAGACATACAAAAAGTGGCCGCAAAATATCTCACAAAGCAAAACAGAACAGTTGGAGTTTTGAATACGGAGGAAGCACAATGAAAAGTATATTATCAATTTTATTTTTAAACATTTGTTTAGCTTCTATTGTAAGCGCCCAATTCAAACTTCCAAAGTATGATGTTATAACGCTTGATAACGGATTAACTATTTATTTAATGGAAAAGAGAGACGTTCCTTTAATTTCATTTTCCGCTGTATTTGATGCCGGGGCCGTTAGAGATGGAGTACTAAATGGTCTGGCTTCTTTTACTTCCGAAGCATTAAAATTTGGAACTACCAATTATACAAAAACACAAATTGATTCAATCTTTAATTATTATGGCAGCAATTTAAGTACTTATGCAAGATTGGATTACTCGGGATTGTACACTCAGTTTATGAAAGATGATTTCGAGAAGCTACTTCCCGTTATAAAAGAGGTTATAACCAGCCCAGTTTTTCCCGAAGAAGAAATTGTTAAAAGAAAACAAAGATGGCTTGCAGAATTAGATCAGGCAAAGGAAAGCCCGAGACAGGTAATTGGAGCTTACTATAATAAATTTTTGTTTAAGGACTCCCCTTACGGAAATCCAGTTGATGGAACTAAAAAAACAATTGAACAGATTGACAGAAAGACACTAACTGCTTTTTATCTGGATAATATCAGATCTGAAAACTGTGCTATTGCTGTTGTTGGTGATTTTGATTCCAACAAAATGAAATCAGAGTTGACTAAATATTTTGCTGATTGGAGGGTTACAACTCCAAGACTTATAAATGATTTAAGAAACAACAATAGATCTCTAACCGAACCAGAAGTTTATCTGATAAACAAAGACAACGCAAGAGAAACTACTTTTATGATTGGCGGATTTGGCGTTCCAATGAGCAGCCCGGATCAAATTCAGATTGATGTTATTAATACAATTTTAGGTGGAAGATTTACAAGCTGGTTAAATGATGAGCTGAGAGTAAATGCAGGCTATACTTATGGTGCAAGAAGCAGATTTGCTTCGTATAAAAACGCCGGTACGTTTTATATAAGTACATTTACAGCGACAAAAAACACAGAGGCTGCAATTGATCTTGCAATTAAAACATATAATAAACTTTTTGAAAAAGGAATTGATCAGTCCACATTAACATCTGCAAAAAATTATGTAAAGGGTCAGTTCCCCCCAGGATATGAAACCGCCGGATCGCTTGCGGGATTTTTAACCCAA
>DASVGS010000462.1:0-3530 GCA_036379435.1 Ignavibacteriaceae bacterium | reverse complement strand
TTGGGTTGCTAAAATGGAGAATTTTATTTTATCAAACAAGAATTGATAAATTAAAGACCTGAATGCTTCTTCTGATCCTGCAAACTATTTCTTTCCCAAAAAACTCCAGCCGCATAACCTTGTATGGTTTTATCATTTTCTGCTAACTCTAACCTTTTTAAAGCTATTGATGCAAATACCTCGTCAATTTCAATTCCGCAATATTTACGGCTGAGTTTTTTTGCTGTTACCAAAGTTGTACCTGAACCAAGAAACGGATCAAACACTAAATCATTTTCATTTGTGCTGGCAAGAATAATTTTTGCGAGAAGCTTTTCCGGTTTTTGAGTCGGATGATCTGTGTTTTCGGGCATAGACCAAAACGGAATGGAAATGTCGGTCCATAAATTTGATGGATGTGTAGTTCTAAAATTATTTCCATTTTCATTTTTCCAGTCCTTTGGAGTACCATCATCAGATTTATAAGGTGCTCTTACTTTTCTTTTAATTTTTACAGCATCAATATTAAATGTAAACTTTTCAGAAAGAGTACAGTACCAGATATCCTCATAAGAATTTTTCCAGTTGTTTTTTGAGCCTCTTCCCTTTTCACGTTCCCACGTTATTCTGTTACGGATAGTAAAATATTTTTTTAAAATGTTATAAGCTGGAATCGAAGTTTTCCAATCGCTGCAAAAATAAACTGATGCATCGGGTTTTAATGTACGAGTTAACTTTGATAACCATGAATCCATCCACGATTCATATTCATCAATCTTCATTTCTTTAAAATTTAATGAAGAAAATTTTCTATTGAGATTGTAAGGAGGATCCAGAAAGAGTAAATTGACAAAATTATCGGGTAAAAAATCTAATGCCTCAAATAAATCCTGATTAATAACTTTACAAATAATATTAGCAGCATCTGATTTACAATTTAATTTTATTAATCTTGTTTTATATAAATCTAATTCACGTTTGCTTAGATTTATTGTACGATTTAATGGAGCTCTTTTTTTTTCTGTATTGGACATTTGATATGATTTTTTGCTCAGAAAAATTTTATCCCGGAGTATTTACTTTTTAACAGCACAATTTCTTCAAGAATCATTTCATACTGCTCGGCAACTTTTTTAAATATTCTTAATGATTCTTCTGTAATGTTATTATCAAGCGCCATGTTTTCAAGAATTTTAAAATCCTCCAGAACGCAATCTATACCGAGTGTTAGTGATGACCCTTTTAATTTATGGACGTAAAATCTAAGATGATCAGGATTATTTTGGAATATAGCATTCCTAATAAATTCTACATTCTTAGGAATCTCCTTTACATAAATATCAAGCATCTCTTTAAAGAATTCTACATCTGCATCAGTTTTAAGATCCTGTAAAAATGAAATATTTTTTTCATCAATAAATTGTAATTCAATTTCAGACTCAATTGCCTGACGGGATTCCAGATGTTTCTCCTGAACAATTATATCAGTCCATTTAGAAATTACATTTCTAAGTTCATCAAGATTAACCGGTTTGCTAAGATAATCATCCATTCCAACTTTAAGATAGTTTTCTTTATCGCCTGACATTGCGTTTGCAGTCATTGCAATTATCACAGGAATTTTTTTAAGTGTTTTACTTGATTTAATAATTGAACATGCAGTTAAGCCATCCATTTCAGGCATTGAGATATCCATAAAAACCAAATCATACCCAATCGATTCAACAGCATCTACGGCTTCTTTTCCATTGGATGCAATATCAGCAACGTATCCAATTCGCTGCAGCATACGCGTCGCAACCATCTGATTTACGCTATTATCTTCTACTAATAAAACCTTAACTTTTTCTAATGATGGAACTTTATGAACTTCTTTTTCAATTATTTTTAATCTGGTCTGTGCAGAACCAGATTCAATGTAATTAAGTATTGTTTCGTGCAGCTGTTTTCGTCTGATGGGTTTAGTTAGAACTTTACAGAATGGTGCAAAATCAGATTCCGCTATTTCCAGGTTTCTATTAAGAGATTTTAAAATAATAAACCCAATATTTTTTTTAGCTGATAATTCTTTAATCTTATTCATCAGATCCATCATATCAATGCTGATACTTGAAGAATTGATAATATAAAGACTAAAATCCGGAGTTTGTTCAAGCTTTGTTTTAAGATTAGAAATATCATAGATAAGATCTGAATGCATTCTCCATCTTTTGGTAAGATTATAAATCATCATGCCATTGGATTTATTCTGATCGATTACTAAAACTCTTTTACCTACAAGCTGCGGAGCTCCTTCAAACAGATAAACTTTTTTGTCAGAAGTTACAGATTGAGCAATGATCGAAAAATAAAAATTACTTCCCTTTCCCTCTTCGCTGCTGACTCCTATTTCACCTCCCATAAGCTCAACAATTTTTTTGCTGATTACCAATCCTAATCCGGTTCCTCCAAAATTTCTGGTTGTTGATGAATCAACCTGACTAAAAGGTTTAAATAGTTTATCTAATTTATCACCGGGTATTCCTAAACCCGTATCTCTAACATTAAACTTTATTTCATAATCCTTAAAATCTAAATGTTTGGATGTAACAGATATCTCCACTTCTCCCTTAGTAGTAAATTTAACAGCGTTGCTTAATAGATTAGTTAGAACTTGTCTTAACCTTGTAATATCACCACGAATTGCGTAAGGTGTATTTTCATCTATATTATAAAATAATTCTATATCCTGCTCAGCTACTCTTGTTGAGATAAGATCCATTGAATCTTCAATACATTCTCTCAAATCAAAAGGTTGATTTTCAAGTTCAAGTTTTTCGGATTCAATTTTTGATAGGTCAAGAATATCATTAATTATTACAAGAAGCTGTTCGCCGCTTAAGCGGATAGTGTTTACATAATCTTTTTGTGATTCAGAAAGTAATGATTCAAGCAGCAGCCCGGTCATTCCTATAACGCCGTTCATTGGTGTTCTTATTTCATGACTCATCAGAGCCAAAAATTCACTTCGTGCTCTGGCAGCATTTTGTGCTTCTTTAACAGCGATGTCAAGTTCAACATTTTTTCTGATTAATTCTTCTTTGAATTTATTTTTTCTTAAAACTTCACCAATAGTTGCTGCCATAGCACTAAGCAGTGATTCTTCGTCCGTAGTCCAAATTCTATCTGAATGACAATCATCAAATCCGATAAATCCCCAATAGGCACTATCAATTAATATAGGCACAAGGATAATTGATTTAATATTTCTATCAAGAAACACTTCCTGATTTTCTCTTGGAAGATTTTTGATTAAAAATTTTAAAGTTTCACCACTTGAGAATGCTTCAAAAAATCTTAGTGGTGCGAATCGGGAGTAAGATAGTTTGCCAAAAATATTTTCTTCCAGTTGAGATTTTACTCCTTCGGCGGTCCATTCATACATAGGTGTAAAATACAATTCCCCGGATTCTTCATCTTCCATGTGTTTATAAATATATACTCTATCTGCATTGGCTGCTTCACCCAAAATTTGCAGTGCAATATTAAATCCATCAAAATAGGATGAATCT
>DASVGS010000461.1:0-4618 GCA_036379435.1 Ignavibacteriaceae bacterium | reverse complement strand
CCCAGGGTGGCGAAGGCGGCGGCGGAAGTTTAATAAGCACGCTTATTATGTTCGGAGCAATATTCGCAATCTTTTATTTTATGATCATCAGACCGCAGCAAAAGAGGGCAAAGGAAAGAGAAAAACTTCTTTCCAACATAGAAAAAGGTGATAAAATTGTCACTTCAGGCGGTGTTCATGCAACTATAGTTGGTATTGAAGAAAAAACAGTTCTGATTGAGATAGCTCCAAATGTTAAAATTAAAATTGAGCGATCTGCAGTAGGAAGTGTAATAAAGTAAAATCAAAAAAGGTGTTTATGTTTTGCAGTGTACAAGAAGCCGTTGAAGAAATAAAAAACGGTAAAGTTATTATCGTTGTTGATGACGAAGATCGTGAAAATGAAGGCGACTTTATTTGTGCGGCTGAGTATGTTACTCCTGATATTGTAAATTTTATGGTTACGCACGGCAGGGGAATGCTGTGCGTTGCCTTAAACGGCAGACGATTGGATGAACTTAGCCTTCCATTAATGGTTGAAGCCAATTCTGCTTTACACGGAACTCAATTTACAGTTACAATTGATGCAATTGAAGGTACTACAACAGGTATATCAGCTGCTGATCGTGCACATACAATTAAAAAACTGATTGATCCAAAATCCACTTCAAAAGATTTTGCAAAACCCGGTCATATATTTCCACTGCGTGCATTTGAAGAAGGTGTTCTTAGAAGAGCAGGGCATACTGAAGCAGCAGTTGATTTGTGCAAACTGGCAAACTTAAATCCTGCCGGAGTGTTATGTGAAATTTTAAAAGACAATGGCGAGATGGCCCGTGTGCCTGAACTGATGGATATCGCTAAAAAGTTTAATCTTAAAATAGTAACTGTACAGGAATTGATTAAACATAGGATTAAAAATGAAAATCTTATCGAGAAAATTACAGATATCGATTTTCCCACAGACCACGGAAGATTCAGACTTCATCTTTATAAAAATCTTTTGGATAAGAAAAAACAAATTGCATTGGTCAAAGGAGAACCGAATCCTGATAAACCATTTCTTGTTCGTATGCATTCAGAATGCTTAACAGGCGATGTATTTCATTCATTAAGATGCGATTGCCACGACCAATTGAATCACGCACTTGATTTGATTGAGCAGAATGGTTCCGGTGCTTTAGTTTATATGCGGCAAGAGGGAAGAGGTATTGGATTGGAAAATAAAATTAAAGCATATCGTTTGCAGGATGAAGGCAGAGATACTGTTGAAGCAAATGAGGAACTTGGATTTAAAGCTGATTTGAGAGATTACGGAATTGGAGCGCAGATTTTACTTAATCTTGGAATTAAAAAAATTAATCTTCTTACAAATAATCCTAAAAAAGTTATTGGGTTAAACGGCTACGGACTTGAAATTGTTAATCGTATTCCAATTGAAATTCCGCCGAATAAGAGTAATGAAAAATATTTGCAAACCAAGCGTGATAAGCTTGGACATATAATTTTGCAGTAAAACCACCGGTTTATACTTCTTTCTACTATCTTCCGATTTCATTATTTTCACTGTGTAACTATTCTACTCTTTTGAAATTTACCTGAGATGATAAAATGAAATTTTTAATCATTATTCTTTACGCAATAACAACCTTTGCACAGCAAAAAATAGTTTACGTTGCACATATAGACGGTGAAATAGATTTAGGATTAGCACCTTATATTACCCGTGTAATTTCTGAAGCTGAACAAAATAATGCATCAGCAATTGTATTTAAAATTAATACATTTGGCGGCAGAGTTGATGCAGCTACTCAAATTAAAGATGCAATTCTATCCAGCAAAGTTTTAACAATTGCGTTTATAAACAACCGTGCAATTTCTGCAGGATCGCTGATAGCATTATCCTGTAATAAAATTGTAATGGTTCCCGGCAGTTCAATTGGTGCTGCTACTGTTGTTGATCAATCAGGACAAAAAGTCGGCGAAAAATATCAATCATATATGAGATCCGAAATGAGATCTACTGCGGAACGGAATGGAAGACCTACAGATATTGCAGAGGGAATGGTTGATGAAAGAGTTGTTGTAAAAGGTTTAGTTGACAGCACAAAATTAATAACACTTACTTCTGAAGAGGCTTATAAATATAAAATAGCAGATAGTGTTATAACAGATTTTTCTGAAATGCTTGCTATGTTTAAATTAAAAAATGCAGAAGAAGTTGAAGTTAGTTCTAATTGGGCAGAAGGAGTGGTAAGATTTTTAAATAATCCCATTATATCTTCAATATTAATTATGATAGGATTTTTTGGATTAATGGCGGAAATAAAAACTCCGGGTTGGGGCGTAGCGGGTACAACAGGATTAATTGCTCTTACTCTCTTTTTTGGATCGTCTTATATTTTACAGTTAGCCTCTGTAGTTGAGATACTAATGTTTGTAATCGGTCTTGGACTGCTGCTTGCGGAAATATTTATTATTCCGGGATTTGGAGTTGCTGGAATATCCGGAATTATTTTGATCTTTGCATCGATATTTCTTTCTCTTCTTGGCAGCAAGCCATTCATAGATATGCACGATGTTTCAATTGCTATTATTCAACTTTCAGGAGCAATGCTTTTTGCTTTACTTGGAATATTTTTATTAGCAAAGTATTTACCAAAATCTACTGCATTTAATAAACTTGTTTTAGCAGAATCTGAAAAAGCAGATAAAGGATTTGTATCATATCCTTCCGAGAAAGATTTAATTGGTAAAACTGGTGTTGCATTTACAACTTTAAGACCGGGCGGTACTGCAGAGATCGATGGTAAAAGGGTAGACGTGGTTGCTGATTCCGAATACATTAATCAGGGCACAAAAATAAAGGTGCTAAGAGTTGAAGGAATAAAAGTAGTTGTTACTCCTGTAAGAGATTAAAATTAAATTAAATTTTAATAAAAAAAATTATTTGTAAAAAATCTTTAATCCGAAATCGTTATTTGCAAAATCAACACAAGGAATTTTTAATACATTCGCGGCTGAATCTCTTTTAACAAATGCAAATCCATTTTCCGGATTTGAAAACATATCTTGAAAATTTGCTGTAGGAATTTTGACTTCGTGTCTACCATTTACAACTGCTTCTTCATCCATTGAAAATAAAAATTGAAAATTTGAACTAATGAATTCCGGAGTCAAATCAACTCCGGGATCATTCCAATTAATATTAGCAGGCACTAAATAAACATTGGCGCTTAATGTAACTGAATCAGTTTCTCCATCACGATAATAGCCTCTTAAACTGCTAATCAGATCAATATTATTTCCAATTCTCGCACCATCAGGATGCATTTTTATTAAAAATACATCCTGATTAATTATCTTAGTTGCAAAATCATCAAGCATATTATATCTGACAAACACATCCTGAGATAAATTTTGGTTATCATCAAGAATTACTGAGGTGTAAGTCGAATTTATATCATATGAAGTACTTCTAAAGATTAGTGTGTAATCGCCCTTGCTAAGCATGCTAAATGAAAAAGCTCCATTGCCATCGCAAGTTTGATAAACAGACCTTTGCGAAGCATTACTTTTCAACTCAATTGTAGCCGATGAAGCCGGAGTATCATCAAGGAATTTTAATATCCCTGTTATAGAACTATTTCCTCTCGAAGTATCAACAATATTATCATCTTTTGAACAGGAAATAATAAATGTTAAAGAGATCAGAATTATAAATGATCGTACACCCTTAAAAATCATAAAATAAACTCTTAATTAAATTAAAGCAGTTCAATTATATTCGTATTCATAACAATATCTTTACGCATACCCTTTTGCTTTCCTTGTGGAGTATTTGCTTCCATAGAATAAGCAATTTCAAGTCTGGTTTTAGTGCGGGATTTAATTTGAATTCCCTTATCAACATTAAAGTAGTATTTGCCTTCAGCTGTAGAGATAGGTTTTTGAAAATTATATGTTATATTGCCTTGATTTACCTTTGACTGGCCGCTATACTTGAAATCAATTCCTGCATCTATTACAGCAATGCGATCGTCATCCAATTTTTCCACACTTTCCACCTTATATGTGTTCACGTAATTAATTTGATAAACCATTAATGGAATAGGAGCTTGTTTGATCTGCCAGGTTGAATCTTTGTATACTTCTTTATCAGAAACTTTTCTAATAATTTGAGTAATCAACGGTTGAAGTACACCATTAATAAGATCCTGTCTTATCAGATTTTTGTCGTTTGCAGAAATCGTATCTGCCGCCCCTTTAAGTTCAAGAAATTTGTTTGATATTTTATCGGCTTTAAATATTTCCAGCACATCGCCTTTTTTATTAAATCTTACACTAAATGGATTATTGTACAAAGACTGAAATTCTGCAAACTGATTTGTCTTTGCTGAATCCACATCTTTACCTGCCTCAAAGTTAAATGTTTGCCCATTTGCAGATGCTTCAAGCTTGAGTGAATTTATTTTTATTTCAGCTTCGGTATTACCGTCTGTATCAACATCCTTTGCAACAAGATCAATCAAATAAACAATTTTTTGACTAACAGTACTAGTCATCGTTGAGTCCATAGTTATAGTTTGAATATTGTTTGATATTGTTGTTAACCGGTAAACTGCTTTATCACCTTTTT
>DASVGS010000460.1:0-6147 GCA_036379435.1 Ignavibacteriaceae bacterium | reverse complement strand
TAACTTCAAAAGTTAGTTTCTCAAAATCATTCTTATCGCCAATTCTAACATTTTCAACATCATACTTAACAAGTTTAATTGGAGTAAAAATTGAATCAATAGGTATTACTCCTATTGTTTGATCGGGAACAAAGTTTTCTGCGGCAGGAACATATCCAACACCTTTTCCAACTCTTATTTCAACATCAAGTTTAGCACTTTTGTTAAGCGTTGCAATGTGCAAATCCGGATTAAGGATTTCAATTTCATTACTTGCTTTTTGAATATCACCAGCGGTCCACACTCCGGGACCATTTAAAGTAATATCAATTTTGTTTGGTTTCTTTGAAAGAAACTTCATCCTAACTTGCTTGAGATTCAGTATAATCTCTGAAACATCCTCAACAACTCCTTCAATAGTAGTAAACTCGTGCAATACTCCGCTAAATTTTACAGAAGTAATTGCCGCTCCTTGCAAAGATGACAAAAGTACTCTGCGTAGTGAGTTGCCCAAAGTAACACCGTAACCTCTTTCAAGTGGTTGCAGTGTAAATCTTCCAAATGAATTAGTGTAATTGGCTTCATCAAGAACAACAGCTTCTGGCATCTTTAAAGATGATACGCTCATTATTATCCTCTATCTTATTCTAATTAAAAATTTTATTTCGAGTAAAGCTCAACTACTAATTGTTCATTAGCATTTAATGGAACATCTGCTCTTTCCGGAATTTGTACAAATGTACCGGAGAGAGTGGCCTTATCAACGGTTAGCCATGCATAAGTGCTATCTTTTACTCTTTTCAATGAATTATGAATTGCATCTAATTTTTTGCTTTTTTCTTTTACATGAATTACATCGCCGGCTTTTAACAGATATGCAGGAATATCTACAAGAACATTATTAACAATTATATGTCTGTGTCTTATAAGTTGTCTTGCTTGTTTTCTAGATGATGCAAATCCTAATCGATAAACAACATTATCTAAACGTCTTTCAAGTAGCTTTATCAGGTTTTCACCTGTTCTACCTTTTTGTTTGTTTGCCTTTTCAAAGTAATTTCTAAATTGAGTTTCTAACAAACCATAAGATCTTTTTATTTTTTGCTTTTCTCTTAACTGAACTCCATATTCAGATACTTTAGCTCTTCTCGAAAGTCCATGCTGTCCTGGAGGATAGTTTCTTTCTTCAATAGGACATTTTTCCGTAAAACAT
Source organism: Ignavibacteriaceae bacterium (assembly GCA_036379435.1). GTDB lineage: Bacteria > Bacteroidota > Ignavibacteria > Ignavibacteriales > Ignavibacteriaceae > IGN3. Next base: position 4,955 of record DASVGS010000460.1, on the reverse strand, counting down.
TTCTGTCCTTTAAGGAAAAGTTTTTGTCTTTCTCTTCTGCATAATTTACAAACTGAATCAGTGTATCTTGCCATTTAGTGAATCTCCAATATATTAAACTCTTCTTTTCTTTGGTGGTCTGCATCCGTTATGAGGAATAGGTGTAACATCCTTAATAGAGGAAATAGTTAAACCTGCAGTATGTAAAGCTCTGATAGCCGCTTCTCTTCCGGAACCAGGCCCTTTAACAAAAACTTCTATCTTTCTCATTCCCAGATCATAAGCTTCTTTGCCAGCGGCTTCTGCAGAAACCTGAGCAGCAAATGGTGTGTTCTTTCTTGATCCTTTAAATCCGTTCTTACCTGCAGATGACCAGGAAACGGTATTTCCATATATATCTGTAATTGTAACAAGAACGTTATTAAAAGTTGCTTTGATATGAGCTACGCCGTTGGAATCAACGTGTGTTTTTTTCTTAACTTTTTTTACAGTTTTAGCCAATTCTTAAATCTCCGTATTATCAAATATTATTTCTTAGATGGTGCTTTTTTCTTACCGGCAACAGTTCTTCTCTTACCTTTTCTTGTACGAGAGTTTGTTCTGGTTCTCTGTCCTCTTGCAGGTAAACTCTTTCTATGTCTGATTCCACGGTAAGAACCGATATCCATTAATCTTTTTATATTTTGCTGAACTTCTGATCGTAAGGCACCTTCCACTCTATACTCAGCAGTAATAACTGCCCTTATTTCAGCAACCTCTTCTTCAGTCAGATCAGAAACTTTTTTAACAGCGCTAACTTTTGCTTTGTCTAAAATTGTTGCAGCAGTATGTTCACCTATTCCATAGATGTACTGCAAACCGTACAAAACTTTTTTATTTTTTGGTAAATCAACTCCAGCTATACGAGCCAATGATATACTCCTTTGTTTTTAACCTTGACGTTGTTTGTGTTTTGGGTTTTTGCAGATTACTCTTACAACACCCTTACGTTTAATAACCTTACATTTATCGCAAATCTTTTTAACAGATGCTCTAACTTTCATTTTAATTATTCCTATTTATACCTGTAAGTAATTCTACCTTTAGTAAGATCGTACGGAGAAAGTTCTATTGAAACTTTATCTCCGGCTAAAATCTTTATAAAGTGCATTCTCATTTTTCCTGAAATGTGTGCAAGTATTTGATGCCCATTATCAAGCTTTACCTTAAATGTGGCATTTGGTAAAGTTTCAGTTATAATTCCATCTATTTTAATAGGACCTTGCTTTGCCATTTAACAAACACTTAATATTTCAGGGCTATTATTATTTATTAAAACCGTATGTTCAAAATGTGCTGAAGTTGAACCATCAACTGTTAAAATTGTCCAGCCATCATTTGCAGTAAACACATCATAATTACCGGCATTTACCATCGGTTCAATCGCTATTGTCATTCCATTTTTTAACTTTGGGCCAGTTCCTTTTCTTCCGAAATTTGGAATTGAAGGATCTTCGTGTAAAAATTTTCCAACACCATGACCACAAAGATCTCTTACTATAGAAAACCCATTTGATTCAACATAAACCTGAACAGCATTTGATATATCGTGAACTCTGTTACCTGCAATTGCTTGTTCAATCCCAAGTTGTAATGAATGTTCAGTTACATCCATTAGCTTTTTCTTTTCATCAGATACAGTACCTACTGCAACTGTAATTGCTGCATCACCATAAAACCCATTCTTAATTACGCCTATATCAAGTGAAATAATTTCACCTTCTTTTAACGTTCTTGATCCTGGAATGCCGTGCACTACTTCATCATTTATAGAAGCACAAATTGACCCCGGAAAACCCGGTGCGCCACCCTGCGAGTAATTTTTAAATGCAGGCGTTGCGTCATTGCTTCTAATATAATCTTCAGCAATTTTATCCAGTTCTAAAGTTGATATCCCCGGTTTAACTTTTGATTTGAGCAGCTGAAGTGTTTCTGCAACAATCCTACTACTCTTTCTAATATAATCTATTTCTTTTTTTGATTTTATTAAAATCACGAAATACTATCTGCGACCTTTAATCTTACCCGATTTCATAAAGCCATCATAATGTCTCATTAACAAATGAGATTCGATCTGCTGCAAGGTATCAAGCGCAACACCAACAATAATCAATAAACTTGTACCACCAAAGAACTGTGCAAAGCTACCTGAAACGCCCCAAGCGCCGACAAATGCAGGTAAAATAGCCACAATCGCTAAAAATATAGATCCGGGTAATGTAATCTTGGTTAATATATTATCAATAAATTCTGATGTCTGTTTTCCTGGTCTTATGCCAGGAATAAATCCACCTTGTTTTTTCATGTTATCTGCAACGTCTTTTGGATTGAAAGCGATTGCAGTATAAAAATATGTAAAGAATATAATCATCAATGCATAAATGGTTGAGTATATTGGTGAATGATACTGGAACCAACCACCTACCATTTGTAAAAATTCATTATCAGGAAAGAACGATAATACGGTAGTAGGTATAAACATTATTGATTGAGCAAAAATAATTGGCATTACACCAGCAGTATTAACTCTTAGTGGAATATACTGCGTTACTCCGCCATATACTTTTCGTCCTACCACTCTTTTTGCATATTGAACAGGTATTTTTCTGGTTCCCTGGGTAACCAAAACAACACCAGCAATAATAAAGAACATAAAAGCTAAAATAATTATCTCAATTATTATTGATCTTTGTCCGGCAGAGATCAATCTGATTTCATCAAATATTGAATGTGGAAAACGTGCAATGATTCCTATAAAAATTATTAATGAAATACCATTACCAATACCTTTATCAGTAATCTGTTCGCCCATCCACATCATAAACATTGTGCCGGCAGTTAAAATCACAATAGTAGAAATCACCCAGCCAATTCCCTGAACAGCTTCAGGAACTATTGGCATACCCTGAACCTGGATATTTAACAATCTAACCGTTACACCCCAGGCCTGTAAAGCGGAAATTAGTACAGTACCATATCTGGTTAACTGTGTAATTTTTTTTCTGCCTTCTTCACCTTCTTGCTGAAGTTTCTGGAAATAAGGAACAACAGCACCCATTAATTGCAAAATAATTGATGCAGAAATGTAGGGCATAATGCCCAGTGCAAAAATTGCAGCATTAGAAAATGCACCACCAACAAACAAATCATATAATCCGAATAAGTTGTCTGAGGACGAATTTTTCATGCTTTCTGATAACAGAACAGCATCAACACCAGGTGTTGTTAAATGTGATCCCAATCTAACAATAAACAAAAGAGCTAAAGTGTATAAAATACGCTGTCTAAGTTCGTGGATCTTAAAAATATTTCTGAATGTATCTGTAAATTTTGACATCGGCTTTTTATGCTATACTTTGGTTATGGTTCCACCAGCTGCTTCAATTTTTTGTTGAGCTGATTTACTGAAATCAGTAACTGCCAGGTTAAGTTTAGATTTAATATCACCTTTACCTAAAATCTTAACAGGTTTTTTTGAGCTTGAAATTAATCCTAATTTCTTTAGCTCATCTGCATTTAATGTTTGATCATTAATTATTTTTGCATCTACTAATCTCTGAAGTGCATTTAAATTAACAACCTGGTATTCTACTTTAAAAATATTTGTGAATCCAAATTTTGGCACTCTTCTTTGAAGAGGCATCTGACCACCTTCAAACCAGGCTTTATGCTTTGCGCCTGATCTTGACATTTGACCATTCATTCCGCGGGTAGATTGGTTGCCATGTCCTGAACCTTCACCACGACCCACTCTTTTTCTATTTTTTCTTGAACCTTTTGCGTACTTAAGATTGCTTAAAATATCCATTATAAAACCTTACTAATCTTTTAATTCTTCTACTTTAACCAAGTGAATTACTTTTTTGACCATTCCTCTTATCTGAGGTGTGTCATTATGTATCTTTTCCCAATTGGGTCTTCCTAAACCTAAAGCCTCAATAGTAGCTTTTTGATTTTTAGGTCTATCTATAACACTTCTAGTTTGTGTAATTTTAATTCTTGCCATTTTCTAATCCTCAGTTCGAGCTTAAAAACAAATCATTTATTGTAACGCCTCTTTTAGAAGCCATTTTTCTAGCATCAATCTGCTGCATTAAACCATTGAGTGTAGCTTTAACCTGGTTGTGCGGATTGCTGGATCCAAGCGACTTAGTAAGAATATCTGTAACACCTGCTGCTTCTAAAACTGCTCTAACTCCGCCACCGGCAATTAATCCTGTACCCGGAGACGCAGGTTTTAGTAAAACTTTACCAGCGCCAAATTTTCCTAAAATTTCATGCGCAACAGTTCCTTTGATAATTGAAACTTTAACTACATTTTTCTTAGCGTCATCAATTCCTTTAGAAATTGCATCTGTCACTTCGTTAGCTTTACCAAGTCCTACACCTACAACACCATTTCCATTACCAACAACAACAATGGCATTAAAACTAAATCGACGGCCACCTTTAACAACTTTAGCAACTCTATTGATGTGAACAACTTTTTCTTTAAGTCCTTCAGTATCAGTTGATTTTACAGCTTTCAAATAAATCTCCAAACAATCATTAATTAAATAAATTTTCTTATTAACGCTTTGGCTGCCGGAAGAGGACTCGAACCTCTACAGACGCCTCCAAAGGGCGTAGTCCTGCCATTAGACGATCCGGCAATTATCAAAATTTTAATCCGGCTTCACGAGCGCCTTCGGCAATAGCTTGAACCCGTCCGTGATATCTGTACCCATTGCGATCAAAAACCACATTAGTAATTTTTTTCTCTAATGCTTTTTTTGCTACTAAACTTCCAACAAGTTTACTTTTTGATATTTTGCCTTTAGAGTTTTTTAATTCCTCTGCAAGTTCTTTAGATAACGATGAAGCAGCTACTAAAGTATTACCTGTTGAATCATCAATTATTTGTGCATAAACCTGGTTAAGGATTCTGTAAATAGTAA
>DASVGS010000459.1:0-2320 GCA_036379435.1 Ignavibacteriaceae bacterium | reverse complement strand
ACAACCAAACCAATAATTGCAATAAAAATTTTTGTAGCTGAATCCGTTTGTATTTTTTGTGCCATAGTATTTAGAAGGAATACTCTTAGTCACACTGAGCTTGTCGAAGTGCGACAATAAATTATTTGTTATCATCCTACGACTTTGCTCAGGATGACAATTGAATTTATTTTATCGTTAATCCACCCGGTGTTTGCGGGGTTGATAACAAATATTCAAACAGCTGCCAACGTTTAGAAGAATTATTTTCGGTTCCGCCATTTTTCTCAATATAATTTTTAACGATATCCATTCCTAAATTATAATTGATAACATAGCTTCTATACTTCTCTATAAACGAAACGTATTTATCGGCGCTTTCTTTAGTTCGCAAAGCATTTTTCTGAAGCCATTCTACAGTTTTTTCACGGGTCCAAATTCCATCAAGAAAATTTCTTGCTGCTTCGTTTCCTGAATAAGTTAAGTTTTTCTGTAAATCTATAACTTTATAATATAGATCTGCTTCGCCTGGATTTAATCCGGCAAGCGGAAATAAAACTTCTTTTTCGAATTTAATTCTTTCATCTCCGGTGAATGCAACATCAATTCCAAAATTTGCAGTTCCTTCTGCAATTAAAGATTGTGGAGAGAACAATACATATACAGTAAATTCTTTCCATCCTCTTTTTTTAGCAAGATTAGATTCCAGTAAAACATTGTACACGTGATGACCCGGATAACCTTCGTGAGCGGCAAGATCAACGGCACGATCGATAAAAATAGGAAGATCGGTATTTACCTGTATTACACTATGAAAATTTCCTTTATACCAATTGTAAGCTCCCCATGGTTTGTCTTTTACCAATTCAACTGTAAAAGATTCATTATCCGGTAATTTAATGTGATCAAGAGTTTTTGTTCTGCATTCTTTTATTGCAGTATTAAAAACATCCTTAAGCTTATCAGTCGGTATTGCGAACCTCATTTTAAATTCATTTAACCTATCGGCTACATCACCTTTGCCGGGCAAAATTTTATCAAGCTCTTTAATTGTAGTTTGAAAAAATTCATCATTATGCACGGGAGCAGAAGCATCATATAGAGCTTTAGTTTCTTCATCAAAAGGAAGCAGCACTCCATTTAGCATATAAATTTTTGTTTTACACGCAAGCAATTGCTTATAAAGATATCGATAACGAAGTGTTTCCAAACTATCGGCTTTATATTCTGAAAGTGATTCAAGTTCATTCAACAGACCATCCGTTTTGGAGGACAATTCTTTAAATGCAGTTGAATCAAAATTTAAATTAGACTTTAAACTGTCGCGCCATTCTTTTGGACCATAATATGCATCCACAAAATCAGGATCATACTGTCCGATGTTTAAAACAAGTTTTACGTAATCTTCTGCTATGCTGTTCATTTTTAACTCAAGATCACTTTGATAAATAGATTCTTTTCGTTCGCTGCATGAAACTATAATTATTAATAATAAAAGTATGGAAATTATTTTATTCACTTTTTATCCTATTTTTTCTTGCATCAATAAAAGATTTAATTGCTAAAATTAAAAAAACCAGACATAGGATAGCCATTATTGCCTGAACGGTAATTGCTGCCGGTCGTTCAAAATTTTCTCCAGCCAATAATCTAAAAAACTTGAATAGACCTCCAACTGTTCCGGCAAATCCCAATAGCATTAAAACTGCGGCACCGTGCATTGCGTGCTTTAAAAATTTTTCATTCAATCCAAGCCAGCCAAAGATTAGCATAGGTATTCCGAAAAAGGCCGGGATTAGAGCGGTGATACTTTCACTGCTGATTCCAAAATATCCATAAAGACCCATTAAAATAAATATCACTCCAAAAGTGATTGCAAGTTTAGCCATTGTATCTCCACTTAATTTTCTAATTTTAAAATTAAATATTTAATTCCACTAACATCTAATAAGATTTTATTATTTATTAAATTAAATTCTTTTCCGCTTATCAGATCTTTTGCTTTGTTAACTTTGTACACAGCGGGTAAAGTAAAGTCTAATTTTTGTTCGCCGGAATTTTTATTTATTACTGTCAAAATTCTTTCATTCATATCAGATCTTAAATAAGCATAAATATTTTCATCCGCCTGAAGTGTTAAAAAATCTCCATAACGTAAAGCTGAATTTTCTTTTCGGATATGAATCAGTTTGCTTACATCTTCCAGCGTTTGTTTTTCATATAGATTTAGTTCATCGCCAAATCTCATCATTCTTCTGTTATCAGGATCTGCAGCACCTGTCATTCCAATTTCATCACCATAATAAATAATAGGTATACCGGGTATTGTTAATACGTATGC
>DASVGS010000458.1:0-2339 GCA_036379435.1 Ignavibacteriaceae bacterium | reverse complement strand
GTATATTCAAGATCAATATCGCCTCCTGAAGTATTAGCATCTATTTTAGCATTGCTGCAAAAAAGATTTATATCACCGCCCGAAGTTTGCGCATAAAAATTTCCTTCAAACCTGTCACCCCAAATATCACCACCGGATGTTTTTAAATATATGCCTCCGTTAACTCCACCAACTTTTATATCACCGCCTGAGGTGTTAGCATTTATGTTAAAATTCACGGGTACTTTTATTTCAAACGTAAGACTGATATTTGAAAACCAGTTCCAGCCGCCTTTTCTATCTGCCTTAACGGTTATCTCATCAGAATTAGCATTAAATGTAAAATCATATTTCTTAGCAGTTTCATCGGTGCCAATTACTTTAATGTACACTTCGGATTTATCCCATACCGAACATATAATATCGCCGCCATCAGCGGAAACATTTATTTTTTTACCCGGAGATATTTGAAATGTTTTTTCTTGGATTACTTTTTTATCGTTATGATTTGCAGAAGCAAACACATAGTTAATTGATAATGCAAATATCAAAGCAGCAACTAATAAACACCTTGTAAATAATTTCATATAAATTTCCTCTAATATTTTAATTATTAGACACTCAAAAGTACTTTTTGGTTACCAGTTAATAAAAGTATAATTCGTGGTCGGTTAATATTGATGATTAAAGGAAGAAGGGAACAGCAGATTGAATTTTACTTTGTTTCCAGCAGTTCAATTGCTTTATCAACAGAAAGATGAGTACCGTAAATAACAAGAGTATCAGCAGATTTAATTATTTCTTTTGCTGATACATTTGAAATTGTTTTGCCTTCTCTAACAATAGCAATTATTGTTGCATCTGTTTTTGCCCGCAAATCTAATTCTTTAAGAGTTTTATTAATATGTGGATTGTCATCATTAACGTAATAAGTTTCGGTTAAGCCCTGAGCAAGAATTTCATCCAGATGAGTGAATGAACTTATATCTATACCTTCTTTTCTTAAAAAGCTGTAAGATTCTTCACGAAGAATAGTAGTTTGTTTCATAATTACATTTAATGGGATGTGATATCTTTCCAAAACTTTTCTAAAAATTTGTAGTGCGGTTTCAAACTCTTCAGGAATCACATCATCGGCACCAATTTTTTTTAATTCATCCACTTCGGTTATAAATCTTGTTCTTACTAACGCATAAATTTTTGGATTCAATTTTTTGGCAAGCTTCAACGATCTTCTTGAAACTGCTGGATCAGATATTGCATAAACAATTGTATTGGCTTTATCGATGTTTACAGCTTTTAAAACTTCTTCTTTACTGATATCCCCATAAATTATTTTTTCACCCTTTGCTTTCTCTCTTTTAACAGTATCAGGATTAAGTTCAGTTACAACATATTTAATACCTGTTTCCTTTAAAACTCTTGCAAGATTACTTCCGTTTAATCCAAACCCCGCAATTATAACATGAGCATTTAAGTTTTCCAGATAATTTTCGTTATGTTTTTTATTTTTTTCAAATATAGAAGATTTACCTGCAATGAAGGGAGAAAATTTTATTAGTAAAGGAGTAAGAATCATAGAAAAAATTGTGGTAGATAAAAAACTATTATAAAAATCATTTCCAATTAGTTTAAAGTTTAATCCTGCCTGGGCAAGCACAAAAGAAAATTCACCAATCTGTGCTAAACCTAACCCTACAAGTACTCCAATTCGCAATGGATACTTCATATAATAAACTGTTGTAACCACAACTAAAGTTTTTAATAATAAAACTCCCAGTGTTAAAGCACTTATCATAAGTGCATTGTTAACTACAAACTGAAGATTAAGTAATAAACCAATTGAAACGAAAAAAATACTATTAAAAGCATCACGAAAAGGAAGTATATCTGAAACAATCTGATGATTAAATTCAGTTTCTGATAAAATTAATCCGGCAATAAAAGCGCCAAGCGCAAATGAAAGTCCGAGTAAATGTGTTACATAAGAAGTACCAAGCAATAAAAGAATAACCCCAATTGTAAATGCTTCCCGTGATCTTATGTTTGCAATTTGATAAACAATAAACGGCATCAAAAATCTTGCAGTAAGAAGTAATCCCGCCAGTATACCAAAAGCAATAAAAAGTTTTAAAGCAATTTCACCTCCGTTCAACGAGCCAAATCCACTTAGTATTGGCAGCAGAAGAAACATAGGTACAATTGCAAGATCCTGAAAAATTAAAATTCCAATTGAAATTTTTCCATGCGGTGATTCAAGTTCATCCTTATCAGAAAGAATTTTTAGAACAATTGCAGTACTTGATAAACTGACCAGTAATGAAAAAAAGATAGCTTGATTGAGTTCAATACCTAAAAGA
>DASVGS010000457.1:0-2848 GCA_036379435.1 Ignavibacteriaceae bacterium | reverse complement strand
GTACTCTCACAGAATGGTGAAGTTAGATGCTGGCCTATTATGGCAGAAGATGTTGATGGAGATGGAGTTGTTGAGGTTTTTTCATTAAGAGACTTAAATAGAATTGAAGTCTGGGATGTTCAACCTGATTTGAGCCTTAAGATTGCAGATACTTTAAAAAACTTTTCACCATCAGGGTTTGGTGGCAATATCATCAACTCTCCGGGAGCAGTTATTTCTGATTTGGATAATAACGGTGTAAATGAGCTTTGGTGTGTTGATCAGGATGGAGATATTTTTAGTTATACAATAGGATTAAATACTTTTGTAAAACAATATGTGCTTCAATCTAATTTTTTAGGTAATGCTGCTTATCTGGCTACAGGAGATTATAATGGTGATGGGAAATCTGAGTTAGCAGTATTATTGCATTCTGTTGATGCTTATGATATATCACCTTTTTATCGATTGATTGTATTCAACTTAAATCCAGATACAACAATTAATATTTTATTAGATAATGCATTTGTGGATGCTTCAACAGAATTTAACGGTGCTTTCAGAAAAACTGCTAACAGTATAAGATTTGCAGATGTTAATAATGATGGTAAAGATGAGTTGATTGTCTTTGAGTTCCCGTACGCGTACATCTTTAGAAGTGATGCTCAAAAAAATACGGTGATAGCTTTTAAAGAAAATATAAATTCTAATTCTGTTTTTATTTCCGATCTTAATCAAAATGGAGTTTTAGAAGTGGGATTTCCTTATTCAAACAGAATTGAATTTTCTGAGTTTGCGGTTTCAAATTATGTTAGTACACCTACAGATCTTTCTGGTTTTAGCATTAGTTCTACTACAATAAAACTTAACTGGATCTCGGGCTCACCTAAATTTTATATTTATAAAGGACTAAACAAAAATAATTTGGAATTGATTGACTCAACATCTGTTTCAACCTATTATGATGCAAATATTTTATTAGATTCAACTTATTATTATGCTATCAAAGCATTTGATTCTTCAAAACCTGAGCCGCTATCAGGGATGAGCAGCGTAATAGAGGTCTATTCACATACTCCGGCTAAACCAATAAATGCTGTCAGTAATAGTAATAGAAGTGTAATTGTATCTTTCTCAGAAAAGATGAAAAACACCATCGAAAACTTGCAAGCGTTTGAGATTCCGAATGTGGGTTATCCTAACTCAGTTACTGCAAATGATCAGTACTCGTATCTATTATCGTTCAGAGATAATTTACCTGTTGGTAATCAAAAAGTAATAATTAAAAACATAAAAGATTTTTATAATTCACCAATTGAAACAGATACTCTTTCATTTAATGTTATTGAGCAGCCCGAATTAGAAACATTTTATATTTCATCATTTGAAATTTTAAATGCTTATAAAATTAAATTAAATTTTAATTTAAGTGTTGATGAAACATCTGCACTAAATATTAATAACTACACTTTTGAGCCGTCAAATAAAGTTACATCTGTTAATATGGATCCTAATGATTCAAAAGTAATTTACTTAGATTTAACAAATCAAAAACCTGTAGGTTCGATAGGGAGGGAGTACGTTTTACACGTTTATAACCTAATTTCAAACATTACATCAGGCAGCGTTCCAATAAATAAAGGCGCCGGAAGTTTTGTAGTACTTTCTACTTATGCCAGGGATTTATCCGGAGTATATGTTTATCCAAATCCAACAAAAGAAGGAAGCGAAAAAGTAACATTTGCAAACCTGCCGCAAAGAGCAAAAATTACAATCTGGACGATTGATGGAATTTTAGTGAATGAAATTGAAGAAACAGATGGTAATGGCGGAGTCGATTTTAATCTTACTGATATTTCAGGCAACAGGATTTCAAGTGGAGTTTACATTTACAGAATTGTTCAGTTAGACGGAATGCAAAATGAAGGAGAAGAAAAACTTGGCAAATTTGCTGTGGTAAGATGAATTACTCAAGAAGTGAAATATTCACGCTATCTAATGGAATTAGTTTTTTAAGATTTTTGCTTGTGGTACCATTATGGTTCCTGCTTGATAATTTTGAAATTGATTACATCAGATATATAACATTTGGACTGTGTTTATTTGCTGCGGCAACAGATATACTGGATGGATACCTTGCAAGAAAATTAAATCAGGTAACTGAAGTCGGAAAAATTATTGATCCGCTTGCTGATAAGGCTGCGATGGCAGTAATAGTAATTAAGTTATTTTTGATAAATGAAATTTCAACATTTTATTTCCTCACGATAATATTAAGAGATCTGTTTATTTTTATTGGTGGAATATTTGTTTCAAATATACTTGGCAGAGTGCTTCCATCTAACAAACTTGGTAAAGTAACAGTTTTATTTATTGGGTTCGTAGTTCTTATGGTACTTCTTGGAATTGATAAAGAAAGTATAGTATTTATCTTTTTTTATTACTCAAGCATAATTTTGATGTTCATATCTTTTTTGGCTTATGTATATAGAGCCGTGGAATTTATTAAGAAAAAGAAAAATGAGTCTATTTAAAAATTTTAATCTAGCCAAACTTAAAGAAGGTCTCAGTAAAACCAGGGATAAAATAGTAAATTCTATTTCAGAAACTGTAACCGGTAAGGCTGTAATTGATGACACTACTTTGGACAGTATTGAAGAAATTCTTCTTGCTTCTGATATCGGATTTGATACAACTGAAAAAATTATTGATTCATTAAAAAGAAATTTAAAATCTGAAAAAGATCGTTCTGTTGAGAATACGATTGAAACCGTTAAAGCAGGATTGATAGAATCTTAACAACATACGGACAAAGGAATTAAAAATAAAAGTGATGTAAATCCTTATGTAATTTTAATTGTTGGAGTAA
>DASVGS010000456.1:0-4123 GCA_036379435.1 Ignavibacteriaceae bacterium | reverse complement strand
AGTGAAGGTGTATATGTTGGTAGCTGGTTTAGTGGAAAAGTTTACTTTATTGATAAACCGGACAATGCTGATACATTAGTTTCCTATGAAATTGCTGATTTTTCTTCCTATGCTGCAAGATTAAACGGTGCTGGTGTTGGTGATCTTGATGCTGATGGATTGCCTGATATGGTATTTGGATCACGTTATACCGCTGGTGATTCTCCTGTCCCGATTTTTAGAGTGGAATATCAGGGTGGCGACAAGACCCTTCCTTCAAGTTATGAAGCAACCGTTATCGATTCAGCATACTGGGATAAAAATGGTGACATGGATGTTATTTGCGTAGCAAACGTAGATGGCGATCCGGCTGATGAAGTTCTTTATACTCAGGGATATTCAAGAGGTAATGCTAATGATGACCCAATGCCATTGATTATTCTTGATCAACAATTTACACCAGTTTCTGTTGAACAGGAAAATAATATAGTACCTGCTCAGTTCTTCTTAGATCAGAATTTCCCAAATCCATTTAATCCATCTACTCAAATTAAATTTGGAATTACTGAAGCATCTAATGTTGATTTAAGAATTTATGATGCACTTGGAAGAGAAGTAGCAGTTCTTGTTAATAATGAATATTTAAGTGCAGGATCTTACAACACAAAATTCAATGCTTCAAACCTTGCAAGCGGAATTTATGTTTATAGATTAACTGCCGGTGCTAATACTATTTCCAGAAAGATGCAGTTACTTAAATAGTTAATTATATGTTATTAAGGGTTATCAGAATAAGATCTTTTAATTCAGCAGCAGCTGATTGATTTAATATTCTGATAACCCTTTTCTTTTATACTTTTTGTTAGAGGAGTTATCTTTTAACAGACCCAAACAGGCAGTTCAAAATTCGATTTTTATTCATTTAATTTTGCCACAAGAGGTCACGATGAAAATAAATTTACTTTTTATTACTCTCATCTGTTTTTTTACTTCATTTCTTTTTCAATCAACAATTTATGCCGGTGTTACCGGAAAAATTGCCGGCAAGGTTACTGATGCTGAAACCGGTGAGGAGTTAATTGGAATAAATGTTTTGATAGAGGGCACTACTATGGGTGCTGCAACCGGTGTTGATGGAACCTACATCATAAACAACATAGAACCCGGTACTTACACATTAATATTTTCGGGTGTAGGATATCAAAAGAAAAAAGTTACAGAAGTAAAAGTATCATCCGATTATACAACCAGGATAGATTTACAACTATCAAGTGAAGCAATAAGCCTGGAAACAATTGTTGTTGAAGCTAAAAACCCTATGGTTCGTAAAGACTTAACTTCTTCAAAAACAATTGTTGATGAAGGCCAGATACAATCACTTCCTGTTGAAAGCATTGATCAGTTACTAACATTGCAGGCAGGAATTACCAAAGGTGCCGGTGGAGAAATCCATATCCGTGGTGGAAGATCTTCCGAAGTTGCCTATAGTGTTAACGGTGTCTCAACAGTTAACCCTTTTGATTTTAGCAAAACTGTTGCAATATCTACTAATGCTGTTCAGGAGTTATCCGTTGTAAGCGGAACTTTTAATGCGGAATATGGCAATGCACTAAGCGGAATCGTAAACACTGTTACAAAAGAAGGCGGACCTGTTTATCGTGGCACTCTTTCTTTCTATACTGGTGATTATGCTAGTACACATGATAATCCATTTTTTAATATATCTGATTTTACACCATTTAGTAATCAGGTTATTGAGGGAACAGTTGGCGGGCCAATACCCGGTTTAGGTAATCTTGTTACATTTTTCTTTTCCGGAAGATATAATAAGGATGGCGGCTACTTGTTTGGTAAAAGAGAACACAGTATTTACGATTCAATTTGGGTAAACCCGAATGATGTAGAGGATATAAGGGTTTCTGCTACTGGTGATAATCAAATCATTCCTATGAATCCAAGTGAAGATTTTAGCGGTACCGGTAAGTTCACTATCAAACCATTTTCTGCTTTTAAAATTAATTATGATGTCGTTTATTCAAAATCAAATTACCAAACTTACAGTCACGATTTTAAGTACAATCCAGATGCAAATTATCACCGGTATGAATGGAGTTTGTTAAATTCATTAGAGATAAGACATGCATTAAGTAACAGTACATTTTACTCGTTACAAGGTGCACATAATATTTATGATTATAAAAGATATCTTTTCCCGTTACTTGATGCCGGCGGTAATGCAGTTTCATTCAGTCCCGGTATGGATCTATCAGGTTTACATCCCGACTCAAGATATCAACCGATACATAAGCTAAATAAACCAACACCTTACACTTTTGTTTATGGTGGAACTTTAAATGAGCATTATTATCAAAGATCACACACAACAGAATTAAAATTTGATATAACCAGTCAGGTCACCAATCAGCACGAAATTAAATTTGGTGCACAAGGTAAAAATGATCTGATGGATTTTGAAAATTTTACTGTTCAGCGTGATACATTAACTTACAGAACAGCTACAATATTAGGTCCAGAAAGTCCTGCACACGATTTATATTCAAAAGAGCCAAGACAATTTTCTGTATACCTTCAGGATAAAATGGAATTTACAAGTATGATAATTAATGCCGGTATAAGGTATGATTATTTTAATGCACGTTCTTTGTACTCCCCAAACACAAATGAGCCAACTCAGGATTTAAAGATGGCTGAAGCAAAAAATACTTTTAGTCCCAGATTGGGTATTTCATTCCCGATAACAGACGAGGGAATAATTCACTTTTCATACGGACATTTTTATCAGCTGCCTCCATACAGTTATTTGTACACCAATCCCACTTTTGAAACTAATGTGGCAATACCGACTTTTGGAAATGCAAATTTAAATCCAGAAAAAACAGTAACATACGAAATAGGACTTCAGCAGCAGCTTACAGAAGAATTAGCATTTAATGTTACAGCTTTCTTTAAAGATGTTAGAGACCTTCTTGCTTTGCAGCAAATAAGAGTAAGCAGCAGTTCATCTTATTATAAATATGTAAATAAAGATTATGGAAATATAAAAGGAGTTACTTTTTCATTAACTAAAAGAAAGTTACCTTCAGAATTATTCTCACTTTCTCTCGATTATACTTTCCAGGTTGCTGAAGGAAATGAAACCAGTGCTAACGCTTTTTTCTTAGATATTGCATCAGGTAGACAAAGTGAAAAAATTCCAGTACCGTTGGATTGGGATCAGGCTCATACATTAAACGGAATAATTTCATTTGGTATGGATAGAGACTGGCTGCTAACATTAATTGGAAATATAAGTACCGGTTTGCCATACACGCCGCTGATTTATGAAAAACAGATTTATTTGCGAGCTAACAGTGAAAGAAAACCACTTCAAACAAATGTAGATCTTCTTATTGAAAAATCATTTGATCTTACTGATCTGCTTGTAACCGTATTTCTTAAAGTTTATAATTTGTTTGATATAAGAAATGAAAGATTTGTTTATGATGATACCGGCAGAGCTACTTATACCCTTGAAACTAAAACAAGCGGACCGGAAGCCGCTAATGAACTTTCGGCAAGAAACCCGTTGATAAAATCTGCCGACGAGTATTTTGTGCGTCCTCAATATTACTCAAGCCCACGAGAAGTTAGACTTGGGGCAATGATTGAATTTTAATGATTTCAAAACGGAGATTAAAATGTTGAAAAAACAAAGTTACTTTTTAATTGTTCAATTAATTTTCTTTCTTCTTGTATTTAATGATATAACTTTATCGCAGAAAATAGATCAGCAAAAACAAGCAGAACATCAGGCAATTATAGATTACATTCAGTCTAACTATTTAAATTATCCGATTAATAACAACCAGAATAATACTAACACAAAAGAGAACGGAAATACATCTCTTCGTAAAATTCAAGGTGAGCAGGATAGAAAAAGTTATATTATGAACGGTAATAATATTACGTGCCAGATCTGGAATTACGGAGGAGTTGGTGCAGGTTTACCCGGTGAAGGATTAAGAGATAGACTTGATTTGGTATGGAGAGATCTTCCATACATATTCCAATTTAGTCCTTTCGTCGGTGCCTCTGTTCCCAGCGCTTTAAATCCTGAACAAAGATTACATATTATATCTGATGG
>DASVGS010000455.1:0-5522 GCA_036379435.1 Ignavibacteriaceae bacterium | reverse complement strand
AAAGACTTGCTTTAACTGGTTTAGAAGGAAGCTCTTGATAATATACGGAATTAGTTTCTTTTGGAAGAAAAGAGATAATTCTAGATGGTTTCGGAACAACCCGTATTGAACAGCAAGAGCAATTACAAAAAGGACTACACCCATCTGATGGGTCATCTTGATGATTTGCCTTTTTTTCTACCGTTTCTAATTTTATATTTTCTTTTGATACCAGCTTATCTGTACATGGTTTTAGATACATGAACATGATTAATAGTACTAATATGGAAGAGTATATTTTCATCTATTTTTTCAAAAGTAGTTAAAACATAATTGATTTACTAACCATGATGAGATATTTCTTTTACAACCCTCATCCTTTCTTTTTAAAAACAATAAAATAGATCTCTCAAAAAAAACTTCACAACTTAGGTTGAGGTTGTGAAGTTTATGTTTTAATCCCCTCCAAATTTGCCTTCATCATAGCAATACCGCTGTGTTTAAAATGAAGGTTTATGTTTACATCAATTTCATGGCAAGCGTACCTAATTGTTTTATTAGGTATCACTACAATTTATTACCTCAGCGTCCTGCTTTGGTTTTACGGTAAAGATTTATTTGCATTCATCAATGGCAAGCAAATTTCATCCACTGAAGATTCTGAAAATCATTCATCTGATTCAATTATGGGAGCAGCTAAAGAAAATGAGTCTTTTAACGCTGTCAATGCTGACGAATTACATTTCACCGAGAACGAAGAATTTTCAGAAAGTATCCACCCTTTAACCCAAACTACAGATGAAGACTAAAATCAAAATGAACTTTAAGAAAAGTAGGGTGATTAAAACGACTTTGCTTTGCACAACGCTGGTGCTCATCAGTTTTATAGTGATGGCACAAGATGGCAATGCGGGAATTACCGAAGCGACCAACAAAGTACGCAGCTACTTTATTACCGGAACCAACCTTATGTATGCCATAGGTTCTATCGTAGGTTTAGTGGGTGCTATCAAAGTTTTTCAGAAATGGAATAATGGTGATGAGGACACCTCTAAAGTTGCCTCCGCATGGTTTGCCAGTTGTGTTTTCTTGGTTATTGTGGCTACTGTTTTACAATCATTTTTCGGGATATAATTATGGCAACAGTATATCAAATAAATAAAGGCATCAATAAACCTATTGAGTTTAAAGGCTTGAAAGCACAATACATTATGTATTTAGGTATCGGTTTAGTTGTGTTATTATTGCTCTTTGGAATTATGTATATGTTGGGTATTCATCTTCTAATATGCTTGATTATCACAGGTATTTTAGGCTCAACATTGTTCCTATTGACTTTCCGCTTAAGCCATCAATTTGGTGAACATGGTTTATTAAAGTTCTTGGCAAAAAGGAAAATTCCAACATTCTTAAAATCAAGTTCAAGGCAGCTATTTATTCAGCTCAACAGAAAGGAGGTTCAAGATGTCAAATCCAATTGATTTGAAAAAAGTATTTCCTATTTACAAAGTAGAAAATGATACCATCATTTCTCGTACTGGAGATTTAACAATTGCTTTTGAAGTTTCTTTACCAGAGATTTTTAGTCTTTCCAATGAAGATTATGAAGCTTTTCATCAAAGCTGGGTAAAAGCCATTCGAGTATTGCCAAAACATAGCTGTTTCCATAAACAAGATTGGTTTACCAAGGATACATTTTCGCCTATTCATAATGATGATGATAGTTTTTTATCTAAAGCGAGTAATCAATTCTTTGATAAAAGAGGATTTCTGAAACATAAATGCTATGTGTTTTTAACTAAGAAATCATCGAATGGGAAAACGGTAGATTCTACTAGTTCGGGTTTATTTTATAAACCACCTGTTCCACCTCAAACTTTAAAAGCAAATTTCATCAATGATTTTTATGATAAAGCCAATCAGTTTGAGCGAATTTTGGAAGATAGCGGTTTTGTTGAATTAAAGCGGTTGACAACTGATGACTTAGCAGGAACAAAACAAAGTGCAGGACTTTTAGAGCAACATACTTTTCTTTCCAAACCGAATGAAAAACTGGTTAAGGACATTCATTTAAAAGATGAAATTAAAATAGGCAACAACAATTGTCAATTATTTAGTCTATCTGATGCAGAAAATCTTCCAGCTTTATGTGCTTCAAGAATTAATTACGATAAGTATAGTACCGATAAAACTAAGTTCAGTATTGGATTTGCTTCTCCTTTAGGTTTACTGTTAAACTGTAACCACATTTTTAACCAATATATTTTTATTGGCGATGGAGCTAAAACTTTAAAAAAGCTAGAATCAAAAAGATTGAGGTTACAGTCACTTTCCGCTTATTCCAGAGAGAACTTAATCAGCAGAAATGCCACACAGGATTTTTTAAATGAAGCCATCTCTCAGCAAAGACAACCTGTAAAAGCGCATTTCAATGTAATGACTTGGGATAGCGACAGAGAGAATTTGAAATCAATTAAAACTCAGGTTTCTGCCGCTTTAGCTCAAATGGATGCAACGCCGAAATTAGAAACTGATGGAGCACCACAAATATGGTGGGCTGGTTTACCTGGCAATGAGGCACAATTCCCAATGAATGATTCTTTTGATACGTTTACCGAGCAAGCTTCTTGTTTTTTAAATCTCGAAAGCAATTATAAAGTAGCTAAAAGTCAATTTGGAATACGTTTAGGAGACCGATTAACAGGAAAACCTGTTCAGGTAGATATTTCTGATGAACCCATTGCTAAAGGAATTTGCACCAATCGTAATAAGTTTATTATAGGTCCTTCCGGTTCGGGTAAATCCTTTTTTACCAATCACATGGTGAGAAGTTATTATGATCTAGGCACTCATGTTTTATTGGTGGATGTTGGGCATAGTTACAAAGGCTTATGTGAAATGGTGAATGGGTATTATTTCACTTATGAAGAAGCCAAACCCATCAGTATCAATCCATTTTATTTGAATGATGGAGCTGTACTGGATACAGAGAAAAAGGAAAGTCTGAAAAGTCTGATTTTGGCTCTATGGAAAAAGCAAGATGAAGTTTTAGAACGTCCAGAATATGTGGCTTTATCTAATGCTTTGCAAGGTTATTACGAAAAATTAAATCGAGAAAAGTCTATTTTCCCATGTTTTAATTCCTTTTACGATTACTTAAAAGATGATTTTGCAACGGAACTAAAAAAGGAAAAACTAAAAGACAAGTATTTTGATTTAGACAACCTGCTTTATGTTTTAAAACCATTTTACAAAAATGGAGAGTTTGGTTTTTTACTCAATGCCACAGAAAATCTGGACTTATTAAACAAAAGATTCATTGTTTTTGAGTTGGATAATATCAAAGATCATCCTATTCTTTTTCCGGTAGTTACACTAATTATCATGGAGACTTTTATCAGTAAGATGAGAAAGTTAAAAGGCATCCGTAAGATGATATTGATTGAAGAAGCTTGGAAAGCAATTGCAAAAGAAGGTATGGCGGAATACATCAAATATCTTTTCAAAACAGTTCGGAAATTTTATGGAGAAGCCATTGTGGTTACGCAGGAAGTGGAAGACATCATCAGTTCTCCAATTGTAAAAGAAACCATTATTAATAATTCGGACTGTAAAATCTTGCTCGATCAATCAAAGTATCAAAACAAGTTTGATGTTATCCAAAATCTTTTAGGACTAACAGAGAAAGAAAAAGTACAGGTTCTTTCTGTGAACAAAGCAAACGATCCCAATCGGAAATATAAAGAGGTATTTATCAGTTTGGGCGGACAGGTCAGTAAAGTTTACCGTACTGAAGTGAGTCCAGAAGAATACTTGACTTATACCACCGAAGAAAGGGAGAAACTAAAAGTTCAGGAATGGACCAAAAAACACGGCAGTATTCAAAAAGCAATAGCTGCAATTGTTCAGAAATCTCAATAAAAATATTAAAGATGAAAAAATTTATGTTTTTGATGCCAGCCAGCATGATTGTGCTGATGGTATCCATGCCTTCGCAACATGCTAATGCACAAGTTGCAGTTTTAGAAGTTATCAAAGCAGGTGTGAAAAAAGTAATCAAGGCAGTTGACCTCAAAATTCAGAGAATGCAAAACGAAACCATTTGGCTTCAAAATGCGCAAAAGGTGATGGAAAATCAGCTATCCAAATTAAAGCTGAATGAAATCTCAAACTGGTCGGAAAAGCAGCGTGAATTATATAGTAAATACTATACGGATTTATGGAAAGTAAAAGCTGCCATTTCTTATTATCAACGGATAAAAGACATTACAAAAAAGCAAGTGTTTTTAGTGGAAGAATATCGAAATGCGTGGTCAATGACTCAAAAAGATACTCATTTTACGCCGAAAGAACTGGAATACATTTACAATGTATATGCAGGTGTATTAAAAGAGAGTGCAAAAAACATCGACCAATTATTACTAATTATCAATTCTTTTAAAACACAAATGACTGATGCGCAAAGGTTAGAATTGATTAATGAAGCAGCTAAAAGAATTGATGAAAACTATGCTGATTTAAAAAAATTCAATAGCCAAAACATTTTACTGAGTTTACAACGCTCCAAAAATCAGCAGGAAATTAGAACCATCCAAAATCTTTACGGAATTGATTTACCTAATTAATATGAAAAGTTTAATCATCATGATGCTTTGTTGCTTCAGTATGAAGCTTAAAGCACAAAATTGGGACGAGATATTCAGACAAAAGAAAACACAAAATGAATATTTACTGAAACAGATTGTGGCATTTAAAGTTTATGGAAATTATCTTAAAAAGGGTTATCAAATTGCAAAAGGAGGTTTAAAAACGATTAGCGATTTAAAAAAGGGAGAATTTGATTTACATCAAGAATTTTTCAATTCTTTAAAAAGCATCAATCCGGTGGTAGCCAATAATCCTCAAATTTCAGAAATTTTAGATCTTGAAAAAGGAATTACCAATTCATTTAAAACACTTAAATACGCTGGGTTATCCACCTCTGAAATTGATTATATCAACAGCGTTAAAGGGAAAGTTTTAGAAGAATCCAATCAAGATTTGGAAGATTTATCTGTCATTCTTAAACCTAATCAATTAGAAATGGAAGATAGTCAGCGCATCCAAAGGATTAATGAACTACATCAAAGCATGGTTTCTAAATTTCAATTCTCTAAAACATTTGTTTCAGGAGTTATCCTTCTTCAAAATCAAAAAGAAAAGGAGAAACAAGAAATAAAATGGTCTGAACTCATGTTGAACCCTTCAAATTAAAAGTATATGAAATATTTATGGACAATATTGATTCTGTTTGGTATCAATCTCACTAGCCAAGCACAATCCAATGAAATACAACAACTATTACTCAATGTAGAGAAATTAACCCAATTGAAAAGCATCTTATCAGATATGAAGAAAGGCTATCAAATAGTGAGCAAGGGCTATAATTCTGTGAAGCAAATAACGGAAGGTAATTTCAGTTTACACGATGCTTTTCTAAGCAGATTAATTGCGGTAAATCCTGCAATCAAAAATTATAAGCGAGTGGCAGATATTATCAGCTA
>DASVGS010000454.1:0-6493 GCA_036379435.1 Ignavibacteriaceae bacterium | reverse complement strand
AATTGAAGGGCTTAATCTGAATAAAATAATTGCCCCACATCAACTTGAAGAAGTTTTGGAACGCTATCACAAAAGATTAAATGGTGAGGATGTTCCTTCACAATATAAAATCGATTTCATCCATAAAAATAAAATTAAAATAGTTCCCGCTTGCGTTAGTGCAGGAGTAATTGGCAGTGATAAAGAAAAATTAGAATTTGTTATAGTTAAAGATCTAACAGATAAAATAGAAACGGAAGCAAAATTTTTTAGAGAACTTCAGCTTCAACAGTATTTTATGGATTATCTTCCTGATTCAATTTACTTTAAAGATATTAACAGCAGATTTATTAAAGCAAATAAAGCAACTCTAACAAAAATGGGGTTGAATTCATATGATGAACTGTTAGGTAAAACGGATTTTGATATTTTCTTTGATGAGCATGCAGCACTGGCAAAAAAGGATGAAGAAGAAATAATAAAAAACCGTGTTTCAATTGTAAATAAAATTGAAAAGGAAACCTGGCGTGATGGAAAAACCACCTGGGCTTCTACAACCAAAATTCCAATGATAGACGAAAATGATGTTGTTTACGGTACTTTTGGAATTACCAGAGATATAACTGATCTGAAAAAATCTGAAGATATTAAAAATGCTTTATATAAAATTTCAACTGCAGTTACTTCTCTACAGAATATAGATGAATTATATGCTTTCATTCACAATACAATTAGTGAATTGATGAAAGCTGATAATTTTTATATAGCTATCTATCATCAGGAAACTGATACTGTAAGCTTTCCATATTTTGTCGATCAGGTTGATGATCCACCAAGCGAAAGAAAAGCAGGTAAAGGCTTAACGGAATATATTTTAAGAACCGGCGAGGCACATTTAATCGATGCAGAACTTGACCTGAAACTGAGAGAAGCAGGTGAAACATCATTAATTGGAGAACCAACACAAATATGGCTTGGCGTTCCATTAAAATTTGAAAATAAAACTATCGGAGCAATAGTAGTTCAGGATTATTCCGAAGCAACAACCTATGGTGAAGAAGAAAAGGAAATTCTGATATATGTTTCTGAGCAGATTGCGCTTGCTATAGATAAAAAAAGAAATGAAGATAGAATTATCAGGTATTCAGAAGAACTGAAAGAATTAAACGCAGCTAAAGATAAATTTTTCTCTATCATAGCTCACGATTTGAAAAGTCCTTTTCATGGTTTGATGGGATTAACCCGAATGATAGTAGAGGAATATGAAACTATGACTGAGTCTGAAGTAAAATCATATTTACAAATTATTAAGGACTCAACGGAAAATACTTATAAACTTATAGAGAACCTGCTTGAATGGTCGCGTCTGGAATCCGGTAAATTAAAATATGATCCTTCTGTGCAGAATATGTTTTTGATAGTTGAGAACATAAGAACTTTACTTAACCAAAACATCCATTCCAAAAGTATAAATCTTAAAAACAAACTTGGTCACCAAAGTGCAATTTGGGGTGATCCTACAATGCTTCAATCTTTAATGCAAAATTTAATTTCCAACGCCATAAAATTTTCGCACGAAGGAGGTCAAATTGAAATTTCAGAAAATATTTTTGATGAACACATACAATTTATTGTTAGTGATTCGGGAATTGGAATAAGTGAGGAAAACATTGATAAACTTTTCCGTATTGATATGAGTTTTACTACGTTAGGCACTCATCTGGAAAAAGGCACCGGGTTAGGATTAGCACTTTGCAAAGAAATAGTTAATATTCACGGTGGTGAAATTAATGTTTACAGCAAAGTTGGCACTGGAACAAAGATAATTTTTACACTAAAAAAACCTAATGACTTCTAATGTTTGATGATCGAGGGCATAAAAAATACAGATTTTGATGATCTGTCTGAATTTGCGGATTATCTTGCTGAGTTTGAAACCATAATTGGATTTGATTCTGAAACTTGTCCTGCTTGCGGAATAAAATTATCTGAGGCCTTATCCATTCTTAAATCTAATTCTTTTGCTGTATATAAAACATTTACAGATGAATCTGAATTTTTAAATTATATTACAGAATTAACTGTAAATAAAATTCCATATAAAACAGATGTAAATTCTGATACTCTAATTTTGGATCCAACACATCAAAGTTTTTCTATTTTACTTCCAATCGAATATATAACACAACTAGAAAAACAAAAGGTCTGATTTCTCAGACCTTTTAATAAGAAATGGTTCACAAAAATTATTTTATTAGAATCATCTTCTTTACTTGAGAGAACGAATTTCCTTCCAACTTATAAAAATAAACTCCGGAAGAATACGAAGATGCATTCCAGTTTATTTTGTGAAAACCAGCTTCAACTATTCCATCTACCAGTGTTGTTATTTTTTCACCTATCGAATTATAGATAGTTAATGATATTTTACCAGTTGAAGGTGTAGCAAATTTAATAGTAGTTACAGGATTAAATGGATTGGGATAGTTTTGCTCTAATGAATAAGTTATTGGATTTCCAATTTCAATTTCAATTTCATTTGAATATTCAAATGAACCATTAAAATCAATTTGTTTTAACCTGTAATAGTATTTACCGAATGTAAGATTTTCATCTGTATAAGTATATGTATTTGGTGAAGTAGTTGTATTGTGTCCATTAACAAATGCAATTTTTTGCCAGTCTGAATTAACAACAGTGGAATTGTTGTCAAGAGTTTGTTTCCTTTGTATTTCAAAGCCCTGATTATTTGTTTCAGTAGCAGTTGCCCAGATAAGATTAACATTTTCATTTTCTACATTTGCATTAAAACTTAGCAACTCAACCGGAACAACATCTGTTCCACCTGAAAATAAGATAACCCTTCCATCTCTCGAACAAGCCGCAAATTCACTGCTTAAATTTCCATCAACATCATCAAGATCAACTATATGCTCCGCAGCATTTGCCGTTGATCCTGATCCAAAAGCATAATTAAAAATAATATTCCCCGTTGCACCATTATAAACATGAGCCAAATCATTCAATGAAGCTGATCCAACTTCAGGGATTCCATCAGCTGTTAAATCGCCCAGAACATCTTTACCAAGTATATTACCGCCAGTTGAATTTGACCATATTGAATTTCCTGTTGATCCTTCGAGCATAAATATATTCTGATTTATTCCACTAACCAAAACATCCGGATAACCTGATTGATTAACATCAGGCACAATTTTTAAATCTTCAATAAATACATTTCCAATGCTTGCAGACCATATTAGATTTCCATTATCTCCTGAAAGGCAGTAAACACTGCCAGTTGTAGTTCCAACTACTACATCTGAACCTGAAGTATTTCCAACGTTAGAAATTTCGCGCACCGTCCATGGAGTACCGCTTGTAGGAAATACCCAGCTTATGCTTCCCGTCTGATTAAATCCAATAACTTCATTTGAAGTTCCAACACGGGAACCTACAGCACCGCCAAAATCTGTGGAGGTTACCATGTACTTTAGTTTTTGTTCTGATTGTTGATTTAATCTCCAGATAACATTACCATTGGTTCCATTCAATAAATAGACTGAGAATCTACCTGAGCCATTAAATTCATTTCCACTGGCTGATACCAGAACATCGGGAACATTATCACCATTAAAATCTCTCTTAACATCTAATCCCATAATATCACCATCATCTGTTGTGGCTGAACTTCCGAATTCCCAAATCACGATACCGGTAATTCCATCCAATGCGTAAACAAATTCATTTCCACCGCCTGTACCTATTACAATATCCTGATGAGAATCACCATTCAGATCGCTTGCAATCTGCAATCCCTGTTCATAATCTACTGAGCCTGTATTTATTGAACCAAAATACGTAGAGTACTTCCAGAGTATATCACTGTTTCCGGAACTATTTCCATTAAAAACTAATGTCCAATAATTTTCAGTTGCAACAGCTAAATCTTTAATGCCATCACCGTTTATATCCTGAATCTTTTTCATTGAACGTGGTGTGTAATCCTGAAAACTTGTGCCCGGGTTATCAGGAATTTGTCCCTGCCAAAATATATTACCCAAAAGTGGATCTGCATTGAATGCACTGCCGTTTACAGGTATGTGAATCATCTGACCATTAGAAGCATTTGAGTAGATAGTTACGGAATCTGTGTAGCTGTTAAGCATTTGCGGATTAAACCATATTCTAAAAGTGATTGAAGAAAGCGGGTTGATAATTGTGGGAGTATTTAAATTTTCAAAATGAAAGGCTGCTGTATTTAGTGTTACGGAATCAATTTGCAAATTATTTGAACCGGCATTGTTTAATGTTAGTTCTATGTATGATGTAGAATTTATTCTTTTACTGCCAAAATTTATTGATGGCGGATTTGATATTAAATATGGAGCTGTATAAACTCCACTACCAACTACGGTCACTTTAGAATAAACAAAATTAGGATCATTGTGATATAACAAAATTGAATCGTTATATGTTTGATTTGCTGTTGGTGTAAAGTTTAAAGGGATGTTTGCTATTTGTCCCGGCTGTACTGTAATTGGAAAGGCAACCGGAATAGAGAAAACATTATTACTAATAGCTGGAGTAGTTAATACCAGGTCCGCTGTTCCATAATTAAAAACAGAAATATTTTGCTGTAACGTTGAATCAATCATTACATTACCAAAATTAATACTTGGTGTCAGCAATGTAATACCCGGTGTACCGGAGCCGCCTAAATCGTATTTAAAAAGTTGTCTTCCACTGCTTGCCCCAACAGGCTCCGCTAATAACCAGAAGTTATTTCCATCCCATGCAAGCCCGCGTGGATTTTGTCTTAAGCCCGGTTGTTCAGGCGGATTGAATGTAAAGAGTGAATCTTTTGTATTTAAACTGATTGCATAAATTTTATCATATCCTTGAAAA
Source organism: Ignavibacteriaceae bacterium (assembly GCA_036379435.1). GTDB lineage: Bacteria > Bacteroidota > Ignavibacteria > Ignavibacteriales > Ignavibacteriaceae > IGN3. The sequence continues at coordinate 1,606 of DASVGS010000454.1, read as the reverse complement.
CCATCATTAACAAAAAACAAAGTATCACCTTTTACTGTAATTCCCTGTGGCTGCAATTGCCCCGGTGCAAAGCTTAAAAAATTAATTGTATCTACAACCTGTTTTGTTGAGGTATTAATCTTGTACAGAGCAACATTCGCATCAGGATAATAAACTGAAATCCATAAACCGGTTCCATCCCAGGCTGCGCCTCCCATATACCATGAGCCGCCAAAAAGTTGATTGGAAGTAATTGAATCAAGAACGGTTCCGTTTTGATCAACTTTAAATATATCACACCTTGCTGTTTTGCGTTCAACGTACCAAAAATCATTTCCATCAAAAGCTAATCCTTGAGATTCACGCATTGTAGGATAATTGATATCAACTGTATCTACAACTAACCCTGCATCATTAACTGCATAAAATATACCTTTACCTGCTGTTGATGATCCGGAAGAAATCCAATATTTGGAGTTCTGATAGACCATCCCATATGCTGAACTCCAAAATGTTCCTGTTGGAAGATCTACTGTACCTACTAAAGATTGTGAATTTATAAGTGAGGTAAGAAGTAAAGATATAATCAATAATTTTTTCATATCTTTTCCTTTCGATTAAGTTTTTAAAAAAGACTAATTTCGCGGATGAGTTTTACACCATTCTTTAATATAATCTGCAATTTCTGTTGTGGTAGCTCCGGGGGTAAACAATTCACCAACACCAATATCTTTAAGTTTTTTAATATCTTCTTCTGGTATAATTCCCCCGCCTGTCAATAACACATCATCCATCCCTTTGCTTTTTAGCAGGGACATTAATTTTGGAAAAATTGTCATATGTGCACCAGACAAAATGCTGATACCAATAACATCAGCATCTTCCTGCATAGCTGCTTCAACTATCATCTCAGGAGTTTGTCTTAATCCTGTATAAATAACTTCCATCCCAGCATCACGTAAAGCAGCTGCAATCACCTTTGCGCCACGGTCATGTCCATCTAAGCCTGATTTAGCAACAATAACTCTGATTTTTTTATCCATTTAATAAACCTTCATATTTGGAAATTGATTCTTTAATCTTATTTGCATAAATCTCTATTTCTGAATCATTATATTCGATGGTTCTGGGGCGCATATGAAAATCATTTTCAAATCTTGGTATGATATGGAAATGAAAATGAAATACAGACTGACCGGCAGTGGTGCCATTATTTGAGATAACATTAAATCCATCCGCTTTTAATGCACGTTTAATTGCCCCGGAAAGATATTGAGTTAACTTAACAAGTTCCTCCAGTTCAGAAGCAGGAATGGTTAAAAAATTATCATAATGTTTTTTGGGGATAACAAGTGTGTGACCGTAGTTAACAGGATTTATATCCAGAAATGCTATAAAATTATTATTTTCAAAAATAATTTCAGCTTCAGAAGTTTTATCAGCAATATCACAAAAAATACAATCCATATTAAGCTCGCTTTTTTTGTTAATTAAATTTAAAGCAAAATTAAACTAACTACCAACAAATTTTATTTTTATAAATAATCTTTAGTTCTTGCAAACACCCCAAACAATCCGCCTGTATGAACAAAAATATTTTTCTTTCCTTTTCCTTTATTCAGATAAT
>DASVGS010000453.1:0-6435 GCA_036379435.1 Ignavibacteriaceae bacterium | reverse complement strand
AGTTAAAGAATGGCAGAATTCAACACCTCAATTAAAGAGCAAGGTGCTGTAAGTATAATCAACTTAAAAGGGTATCTGGATGCACATACTGCGCCTATCCTTGAAAATAACTTTGTAGACCTTATTGAAAAAAATCGTTATCAGATAGTAGTTGATTTTAAAGATTTGGCATATATAAGCAGTGCAGGTCTTGGAGTTTTTATGGCTTACATAGAAAAAATAAGAGACAGTAATGGCGATATTAAACTTTCCGGAATGAGTGATAAAGTTTATAACATTTTTGATCTGTTAGGTTTTCCGTTGCTCTACGAAATTTTTAAATCAGAATCTGAAGCAGTTAAAAAGTTTATAGAGACAAAATAAAGTGAAGACAAAAAGACTTAAAGTAAAAAGCAGAACTGAAAATCTTTCTACCATCAGAGATTTTGTCAGTAAATCAGCTGTTGAAGCAGGCATCTCTTCTGATACTATGGAAAATATAATTCTTGCTGTAGATGAGGCGTGCACTAATATAATTAAGCATGCTTATAATTCCGTACCTGATGGAGAAATGATTATAAAGACAAAATCTACGCAATCCCGGTTTGAAGTAAGTATAACTGATTACGGACGTTCATTTGCACCGGATACAATTCCTGAACCGGATTTACAGAAGTATTACAGACAAAGAAGAGTTGGCGGATTAGGAATGTATCTGATGAAAACACTTATGGATGATGTTAAATATGTTTCAGTTCCGGGTAAATATAATGAAGTGCTGCTATCAAAAAAAATTAAAGTAGCGCAAAGCAATGCCGGATAATGATAATTTAAAAGTAAAACGAAACCTCACCTCACTGGTTGAATTCAGCCGGGTAATTAACTCCAGCCTTGATCTTAATTTTATTCTTAACAACGTTTTATTAACCTGTCTTGGAAAATTTTTAGCAACCAGAGGTTTAATAGCATTAAACATAAATGGAAAACTTAAAATAAAATCTTACAAAGGAATATCAGAAGAAAATATTTTGCTGTTTCCCGAAGTTGATGCTAGTGAAGATTATATTTCTGATAATGAAGTAATCAAATTTTTTAAAGACAATAATATTTTGGCGACCGAAAAAATCAGCTCATCAAACGAATGTATTGGTATTGTAAGTCTTGGTGAAAAACTGAACAAACAGGATTATTCAAAGGATGATTTGGATTTTCTTAAAACCATCTTAAATATTGCCGCATCAGCTATACAAAATTCCATTATTGTTGAAGAATTAAAACTGGTTAACCGTGAACTTGATTCAAGAATTCAAAGATTAAGTTCACTGTTTGAATTAAGTAAAGAATTTGGTTTGTTTTCTGAAACAACAAAAGTTACACGTTTATTAATTTTTGCTCTCATCGGTCAGTTTGTAGTTCAAAAATATGTTTTACTAAGATTTGAGGGCAATGATATTGAGGTTATCGAACCAAAAATTCCTGTTGATGAATTACTTAGCAATCTTAGAAAAATTGATTATCATAAAATAGAATCATCTCTTAATAAGGTACAGGTTGCACTCTTATTTCCATCATTATTTGATATGGGAATTGAAGTAATCGTTCCGATGCAAATACAAGGAAAGACAAAGGGACTTATTATCTTAGGTAAACGAGTGAATAATGTTGATTATACCGACACTGATATTGAATTTATTTTTTCGGTTGGAAGTCTTGCGATTATTTCCATGGAAAACCGAAGACTTTTTAAAGAAGCTTTAGAAAAGCAGAAGTTGGAAGAAGAACTGGATCTGGCACGGGAAATACAAAGAAATTTACTTCCTCAAAAGATTCCACATTATAAAAATTTTGAAATTGCTGCTTTAAATGTCTCCTCAAAACAAGTTGGCGGCGATTATTATGATATAATAGAACTTGACGAAAATGATTGTTGTATTGCAATTGCTGATGTTTCCGGTAAAGGCGTTCCTGCTTCTTTATTGATGGCTAATATGCAGGCATTTTTACAAGTTATATGCAGACAGAATGTACCTTTAGATAAAGCTACAGGATTGATTAATGATCTGATATCAAAAAATACTGCTGATGGAAAGTTTATAACTTTTTTTTGGGGAATTTTGAATGATATCGAAAAAACTTTTAAATACGTAAATGCCGGTCATAATCCGCCATTACTTATAAGAAATGGAAAAATTATTAAACTGGAAATTGGCGGAATGATCCTGGGAGTAATGAAAACACTTATACCTTACAGATCAGAAAAAATACAGTTGATTAAAGATGACGTAATTGTAATGTTTACTGACGGAATAACTGAAGCAATGAATAAAAAAGGTGAGGAGTATTCCGATACATCTTTAGAAAAATTATCTCTTGAAATATCAAAAGAGACATCTGAAAATATTATTAACAAAATACAACTTGATGTTCAAAAATTTACAGATGGAGCAAGCCAATCGGATGATATAACTCTTGTAGTGATTAAGGTTAAATAATTACAATGCTTAAAGAATAACTAAAATGAATAATCTTAGAAGATTTTTTCTTAAATATAAATTAAACATCGTTTCCGGTTTAACAATATTACTTGCTTTTATTGCAGTCCTGTCTATATACTTTTCTTTAGAAGTAAGAGTGCAATCCAATGATGAATGTTTGTGGTTACCCAAAAAAATCGCACAAGATTCTACTTTAATTTATTTTGATAAAGTAAAAGAAAACGGAGTATCTTGGAATGCTGGTATAAGAAATGGAGACCAACTGCTTGAAATTAATCATATCAAACTAAAAAGCACAATCCAGGCACAAGAGATTCTTAATAAATTCAATTCAGGCGAATATGCTGCATATACTGTAAAGAAAAAAAGTGGTGAGCTACTTCATACAAAAGTTTATGTAAAAAAATTAGTACAATTTGCTTCTCTTGCAGCAGCTATTAGCGGTTTGTTATTTCTGTTGATTGGTTTTATAGTATACACTGCAAAGCCGGATGGATTGGCTCAAAAATTATTTTATGCACTTGGTGCTTTAAGTGTAATTAGTGCTGCAAACATTTTATTCCCATTCGATTTATTCTTTACAAAGTTTATAGTTGAAAAACCATTTGTTTCTTTTGTGGTCTTAAGTATTGTAATAGTCAGTCAGGTGCTTGTACCATTTATTATGCTGTATTTTGTCTGGTCGTTTCCTGTAAAATTTAAATTTGCACAAAAAAGAATTACTCTAAACATATTAGTGGTTATCTCATCACTAATGTTTATGTCAGGAATAATCATTGCAGGTTCATTACACTTTACAAAATTAGGTTCGCTTCCATTGTTTAATACGTGGCAATCGATAATTAGAGTTTCTTTTGTTGTTATCTACATTGCTTCATTGGTTTCTTTGATCATTCAGTTAGTTAAAGAAAAAAATTCTCATAATAAAAAACCATTATTGTTATTCGTTATAGCATTTACCTTCGGATTGCTTCTGCAATTTTATGTCGGCACAATTGCTCCGGCAATTTCTGATACTGTATTCAACTCACCTGAATACTACATGCCTATAATTTTAATTGTATTCGTTCCAATTACATTTGCATACGCCATTTTCAAATATCACTTACTTGATGTAAGCATTGTTATAAGAAATACAATTATTTATGGTACTGCAATGGCTACAGTTGCGGGAATTTACTTTATAGTTATCTACTTACTGGGGCAGGGGATCAGCAGTGCAATTGGAGCAGAAAACCAGGGAATTATAGCAGGAATTTTCTTTTTAATATTTGCATTTATTTTTCAATCAACTAAAGATCATTTTCAGGATTTTCTTACAAGAAAGTTTTATCCCGAGCAATTTGCATATCAAAAAGTTTTAATGAAGTTTAGTAATGATGTATCAACTGTAGTTGGAACCGAAAAAATTCTTGATCTTACCAGCAGAACATTTATTGATGCATTAAAGATCAGCAAGTTTGGAATTTTACTAAAAGACTTTAAAAATGATTATTTATTTTTAGCAAGAGGTGTTGGTTTTTCAAATCCGGATTGTATTATTGATAAATCAAATCTTCTTTCAGCATTTAATCAAAAGTCTATTGTTTCAAATTATCCGGTTATAGAGCAGCAGGATTTTCAATTTGCTTTTCCTGATAAAGATAAACGACTTATAGAAGAAGGCATCTATTCAATCATTCCAATGATTGTAAACGCTAAAGTAATCGGAGCGTTATTGTTTGGATTAAAATATTCAGGTTCAAAATTCGGCGGCAAAGATTTGGAACTTTTAAACGCCGCTGCAAATCAAATTGCAATCTCATTAGAAAATGCAAGGCTTTATCAATCCGAGACTGAAAAAATTAGAATGGAAAGAGATCTTGATCTTGCTAGAAAAATACAACAAGGTCTTTTACCCAAATGCGTACCTGATTTAAGAGGATTGGATATTTGCGGTGAGATGATTCCTGCAATGCAAGTGGGAGGAGATTATTTTGATCTCATTCCTCTTTCTGATACAAAATTGTTTGTTGCTGTTGCAGATGTTTCGGGCAAAGGATTAGCAGCTTCTCTCTATATGACTAAACTTCAGACGATGGTACAAATAGTTACAAAGCTCAGCTCAAGTCCTAAAGAAATTCTTATAGAAATTAACAAAAGATTGTACGAATCTATTGATAGAAGCTGGTTTATAACAATGACACTCGCACTTTTTGATACGGAATCAAGATCAGTTAAGTTTTGCAGAGCAGGGCATATGCCTTTAATAACCGCTAATAATGGAACTGTTGAATCTATTAAAACCGGAGGGATAGGTTTAGGATTGGAAAAAGGTGATGTGTTTGAAAAAACTTTGCAGGAAGTTGAGATAAACATAAAACCTAAACAGATATTTGCTTTTTTCTCGGATGGAATAACTGAAGCAATGAATGAAAGTGATGAAATGTTTGGTGAAGAAAAATTAACAGAAATTCTAAAAGGTAAATCCCAAAATCATTCAACCGATGTAATGAACTATGTATGGAATGAAGTAAAATTATTCAGAGGAAATGCACAACCAAATGACGATATGACGATGGTAATTGTGAAAGTAACAAGTTAAAAAAGCCCGATTTGCTCGGGCTTTTCCTTTAAGTTTGATCACTGGGGAAGAAGTACTTTATCTATTACGTGTATTGTACCGTTCGTTGCTCTTATATCAACCGCTACAACGTTTGCAAAACCATTTGCATCATTGCCAACTTTTACAGCACCATCTTCAACTTTTGAGAAAATGAATTGATTTAATAATGTATTTACTCTACCTGATTTTACAACATTATTTGAGTTTTTATTTCCGGGTGAAACGTGGTATAATAAAACATTAGTAACTAAATCTTTATTCTCCGGGACTAAAAGTTCTTCAACACTAGCTAATCCCAAAGTATCTGCCAAATCTTCAAATGCCTGGTCTGTTGGAGCAAATACGGTAAATTGACGATTACCACTCAGTACATCAACTAAACCTGCAAACTGAACTGCTGCTACAAGATATTCGAAATCAGGATTACTGGATGCAATATCAATAATAGTACTACCATTTCCGGGTTTCTTTTCTAACAATATTTGAGAATTATCGCTGGAAACCGGATTAGTTACTGAGTTATCAGTACATCCAACAAAAGAAACAGTTACAAAAGCAAGAATCATAATTGAACCAAGGAACTTTTTCATCTTTTACCTCATATTGTTTGTTTATAAATTACTGACAATAGCAAAACCAATAAGAAGTAAATTTAGTTCCCGGAATGAGTAAATAATTATTTTAAAAATAAAAAAGCCGATGAGTTTTAATTCATCGGCTTTTGTTTTAAGTATACTTTTAAGATTATGAGAACTGAACTTTCTTTTTAGCTCGTTCGGCATATTCAAGAACAAAGGCGCTTGCTACAAATATTGAAGAGTATGTTCCGATTATGATACCAAACATTAATGTAAATGCAAATGCTCTTAATACATCGCCGCCCAATAAAAGCAATACAAACACAGATATCAGGGTTGTAAATGCAGTTATAATGGTTCTGCTCATAGTTTGATTTATACTTTTATTAATCACTTCGATTAAAGGCATAGTTTTATGAATTTTCATATTTTCTCTGACACGGTCAAAAACTATTACGGTATCGTTAATAGAATAACCAACCAATGTTAGAAAAGCCGCAACTACAGATAGATCAATATCAAGATTTAAACCGGGAATTACGCCATATAATGATGCATAAAGTCCAAGAGTAATTAACACATCGTGAAAAAGTGCGGCAACAGCGCCAACTGCAAATACAAACTTAAATCTAAATCCTAAATAAACCAGTATTACTATAAGTGATAGGAACACGGCAATTACAGCATCTCTTTTTAACTCATTACCAATCTTAGGTCCAACACGATCTTCCTTTACAACTTTGAAAGGATTGTTCATGATTTTTGCTTTTAGATTTTC
>DASVGS010000452.1:0-2236 GCA_036379435.1 Ignavibacteriaceae bacterium | reverse complement strand
TCTGTATGATCTAAAACATTCTTTAATTCATCTTCTTGAATGATGATGTATTTTGAATGTGAGGCTTTGTTAAATATTTCTTTTGCTTCCATAATATTTATTTTTTAAAAGAATTAGATAAATAAATATTGGTAAGGATTCAGTGTGATTTTAGAAAGAGTTGACTACGATAACCGGTCGATCACAATTTAGCAAGATTTTTTCTACGCGTGGTCCTAAAAACAATTTATCTGAGCCGGGTCTTACATCAGACCCAATAATTACTAAATCAAAGTTATCCCGTTTTGCTATATCCATAATTACAACCTCAGGATTTAATCCAATTTCAACTCTTGTATGTGTATTTACAGAAAGTGATTCGCCAATAACCTTTAATTCGTTTATTATTTCCTTGGCATAATCAAATTGTCTATCCAGAAGGTGATTTTTAGTTTCCATTTCATCAAGACTGAATTTTTCCTCAACCACTCTCAGGATATGAACTTCATCTTCTTCGCTTCTGGTTAATGCAAACGCAACCTCTGCAGCTCTTTTTGATGCTTTAGAACCATCTGTTGGTACAAGAATTTTTTTGGGCCTACTTATATCAAATAATGCATGTCCTTGTACAATAAGCGAAGGACAGGGAGAAAATCTAATCAGGTTATCAATAAATGTATTAAAAACACCCTGTGAATTATTTTGTTTTTCAGTAGCCCCAATCACAAGTAAATCATAATCTTTTTTAGACTCTTCAAGAATTTTTTCCAAAGCATTGTCTGCTACAATTATTTTAATACTAATTTCGGAAACAGCAAATGAACTGGCAATGTTCTCTAAAAATTGTTGTGCATTACTTTTTTCTTGTTCCGTTGTTATTGTTAAAAGAGTAATGCTTAATTTTTTCTTTAAACCTATCGCACCAAGTATTCCAGCTTCAATTGACTTTGCAGATTCAGCATTAAGATCAGTTCTAACTCTTACCGGTAGTAGTACACGGTTTATTTTTGACAAAATGCTTTTAGCATAGATCTCTTCTTTTTTAATTCGTTCTATTTCCTCTTCATTTGGCTCAATCTTCTTAATTAATACTTTAATAAATATAGGAGATATGATTGATGATACAATTGATATTAATACAATGATAGAAAAAATGTCCTCGGATAATATTCCGATTGTTAATCCTATGGTAGCTAAAATTATCTGTATAGTACCACGAGTATTTAATCCTATTCCATACAGCAATGAAGTTCTGATATCATTATTTACAAAAAATCTGGATCCAATAAATCCGCCGACAGTTTTAGAAGCGAATGCAATCAGCATTAAAATTAATGTTAATAATAAGATATCAGGATTTGCAAATTCAAGGATGTTTACCTGTAATCCTGCTGAAGCAAAAAATATGGGAGCGAAAATTGCGAAAGTTAAACTTTCAAGTTTATCGATTGTTTCTTCAGTAAGATATGGGATTTGACCAAACACTATCCCCGCAACAAATGCTCCGAGCACAGCTTCCAATCCTATTGCCTGGGCAATGGCACCATAAATAAAAATTAGAACAACAACAAGAGTAAGAAATTTATCTCTTAATCTGATTTTATTTTGAAAGAATGTTATGATGTGCTTTATAAGAAATTTTCCTACTCCATAACCAAGCACCAGAAACAAAATCACTTTAATAAATGATAAAAATACACCTCCGACTGATGCGGCAAATCCTCCTACCAAACCGATAATAATTGAAATTACAATCCAGACAATTGTCTCATCAATCATTCCGATTGCAATGAAAAGCTGCCCGAAATCTCTTCTGATTAAATTTAAATCAATTAGAACTTTTGCAATAACCGAAATAGCTGAAACTGAAATTGTTATCGATAGGAATGCTGCAAATAAGAAACGTGTTTCTGTATTTTTTAAAAGATGATCCGGAATTGTTAAACCAAAAAGAAATAAACTGATAAATGATATTAGTAAAGCGGTTGATGCGATAGTAATGGCTTTTTTGGAATGAATTTTAATTAACTTGATATCTGTTTCCATTCCAGCAATAAACATTAAGAACATCGCACCCAGCATACTTATAATAGTCAAGTAGTTTCTTCCGGAATCATTTGGAATCATATACTCTGCAACTATAGGCACGTTACCCAATAATGTTGGCCCAAGCAAAATTCCCGCAAATATTTCTCCAACAACTGCCGGTTGACCGATTCTTTGTGCTATTTCACCCATCAGTCTTGCAAACAAAAGC
>DASVGS010000451.1:0-2556 GCA_036379435.1 Ignavibacteriaceae bacterium | reverse complement strand
AATTACAATTTTCAAATAATTAATGTTTAAACTCACTAAAGGGTAAGGATATGAAATTCTATTTATCACTTCTCTCACTATTGTTTTTTATTTCAGCTTCTTTCATTAAACCCCAGGAAAAAAATAGAGGGGTTTTTGTTGAACCGAAATCAGGGTTCTATCAAGAAATACAAAAAGGGATTGATGATTTTAATAATCCATCTAAAGAAAAAAAGAAATCTTTTAAATTGGATTTTACAGGAATAAATCATCCACAATCGAAAGAAGAGTTTAAATATTTTTGGCATAACGACCCGGTTTCACAAGGCAATACCGGAACCTGCTGGTCCTTCTCCACTACTTCTTTTTTTGAATCTGAAGTTTATCGTTTAACAGGAAAAAAAGTTACGCTGTCTCCAATTTTTACTGCTTATTGGGAATATGTTGAAAAGGTTAAAGAATATGTTCGTACCCGCGGTAAATCAATTGTTGAAGAAGGCTCTGAAGCAAATGCTGTTATAAGAATTTATGAGATGTACGGAATTGTTCCTGCAGAAGTTTGTAGCGGATTATTACCCGGACAAAATTATCACGATCATAGTGCATTGATAAGTGAACTTCAAACCTATTTGAAAAATGTTAAAGCAACCAATGCCTGGGATGAAGATGAAGTTGTAAAAGTAACCAAATCAATTTTAAATTTTTATCTTGGCGTTCCACCAGCAGAAGTTATTGTTGATGGAAAGAAATATACCCCAAAAGAATATTTATCAAATTATTTAAAACTTAATACCGATGATTATGTTGATGTTCTTTCTTATATGCAGCAGCCTTACTGGCAGCAAGTTGAGTATGAAGTTCCTGACAACTGGTGGCATAACAAAGATTATTACAACGTTCCGCTTGATGATTTTATGAATATAATTAAGAACGCAATAAAGAGCGGATACACAATGGCTATCGGCGGTGATGTTAGTGAAGCAGGATATGATAGCTGGGCAAAATGTGCGATCGTGCCAACGTTTGATATTCCATCTGAATATATCGATGAAAATTCCAGACAATTTCGATTTAGTAATGAAACAACAACTGATGATCATGGAATTCATTTAGTCGGTTACGAAGATCTGGATGGTAAAACCTGGTTTTTAATTAAAGATTCCGGAGCCGGTTCAAGAAACACCGGTGATAAAGGTTATTATTTTTATCATGAAGATTATGTTAAACTTAAGATTATGGACTTTATGGTTCATAAAGATATGTTTAAAGATTACTTATCAAAATTTAGCAAATAGGAATAGAACACAGATGACACAGATAACGCAGATTTGCCTGACGTAAACAGGTTGTTATAATCTGTGCTGATCAGTTAGATCAGCGTTATCTGCGTGCCATTATTTTTATCAAACAACTGCGGCACACTTATGTACGATTTTATCTTCAAGCCATTCAATGAAATGACAGATGACGACTATAAAACAGTCGGATTCAAATCTGGTTTAGAAATTCATCAACAATTATTAACAGAAAAAAAATTATTCTGCCGATGTCCTGCGGGAAAATACAGCAAAGAATATGATGCCGAGATTTTACGCCATATGCGTCCCACTCTTTCTGAAATGGGAGTTTATGACGGTACGGCACTGATGGAATTTAAAACAAAGAAGAATATCATTTACCATATAAAACGCGAGACCGTTTGCACTTATGAAATGGATGACACTCCTCCCTTCCTGATAAATGAAGATGCGCTCAATATCGCAATTGGAATAGGAATGTTATACAACTGTAACATTGTGGATGAATTGCACATCGCACGTAAACAGTATCTGGATGGAAGTATTCCAACAGGATTTCAGCGTACAGCTATTTATGCTCTCGATGGATGGATTCCTTACAAAGATAGAAAAGTAAAAATTGTACAAATGTCTATTGAAGAAGATTCATGCAGAGAAGTTTCAGATATTGGGCACGATAGAGTATACTTAACAGACAGACTTGGAATGCCATTAATTGAAACTGTTACTGAACCTGCAATGCGCACTCCGCAGGAAGTTGCAGAAGTAGCATGGCAATGCAGCAAACTTGTAAGAAGTACACAAAAAGTACGCCGCGGAATGGGTGCCGCACGCGAAGATGTAAATGTTAGTGTTGAGGGTGGAACTCGTGTGGAGATTAAGGGCGTTCCTCAAATTACAATGATTCCAATCTTAACATATAACGAAGCAATGAGACAATGGAATCTTTTAAGATTAAGAGAGGAATTAAAGAAACGCGGAATAACATCTGATACATTTAAAGCAGAATCCCACGATATCACAAAACTTTTAAAGAAAGTTCATTACGCTCCTTTAAAAAATGCTGCGGATTCAGGTATGAATCTAAGTGCTGTTGTACTGAAAGGATTTAAAGATTTACTTCACTGGCAGACACAAACAGATACTTACTTTTCAAAAGAAATTTCTGATAGGGTTAGAGTTATTGCCTGCTTAACGAGTATTCCAAACCTTATTCACTCAGACAGCAAAAGCGATACAATTACTTCATCCGATTGGTTAAAAGTTAAAAAGTTTACCA
>DASVGS010000450.1:0-2911 GCA_036379435.1 Ignavibacteriaceae bacterium | reverse complement strand
TGGTAAAGTATTGGGCAGAAAACGGTTAACATTAAGTGAAAGAGAAATCTGTATTATTTCAATTCTATCCGCCTTGAAATTTAAAGATCAACTTTACTCTCATATTAATGGTGGAGTAAGATTAAAATTAGAGCTAGATTTAATTGAAAAAACCATAAAGAATCTGTCAATAATAACGGCATCTGCTTCTAAATTTGGTCTTCAAGTATTTGAACAATATCGTTTGTCAAAGCATCTAAAAAGCACAGAAATTTTACTTTAGTGGTTTTCAATAAATTTTGAGCTGGCTTAGTTAACAAAAGCTGCTATTTTTATAGCTAAATTTGCCTATTTTTTTTAATACTTTTCTTTAGAAGATCTCTATATTTTCTTAAGTGGCTTGATTTTATGGAATTTTACAGTATATATTTGAGTTAGTTTTTTGAAGTTTATAAAGATTCTTTGATTTCTTTAGTAAATACTGTGTTTTTAGAATTTTTTACTAGCGATAACAAGTTACCACCCAAATCTTTGTGAAGGATTGAGTATGATAAAATTCTTTTTGTTAATAATTCTGATTACAACCTTTCCGCAAATTTATCCACAAACATCTTCACAAAAATTTGATGAAGCGATGACTGCTTTTCATAAGCAGCAATATGCTCAATCCAACAGATTATTTGAAGAGTTTTTTCACGAGTATAAAATTATTGATGAAATGTACTCAACTGCAAAATATTATTCTGCCGAATCACTTCTAAAGCTCGGTAGAAAAGATGAAGCTGCGATTGGTTTTGAGTATTTGGTAAAGACTTATAACTGGTCTAATTATCGTGACAAGGCTTTGTATAATCTTGGAATCATCTACTTTAATTCCGGCAAGTATGAATTATCCCGAACCCGGTTGAAAAATCTGCTAAATGATTATCCTGAAAGTGAATTTTATGGCAACAGTCTTTATTGGGTGGGTGAATCTTATTCAGCGGAAAACAAACCTGAAGAAGCAATTCAATTTTTGGAAGAAGCAGTTGCTGATAAAAGAAATAAAAAGTTTGCTGATTATTCACTCTATACGCTGGCAAATGCCTATGAAAAAATTGGAGATTACAATAACGCAGTAAAGTATTATGATCAACTTTTGACATATTATAAAAATTCTACACTTGCAACATCTTCTCAGATACGGATAGGAATTTGTTACTTTAAATTGAAGGATTATCAATCTTCAATTGTTGAACTGAAAAGTCCAAGACTTACAAACCTGTCTGATGACATGTATTCCGAAAGTATTTATTTGCTTGCAACGTCTTACTACCGGGTTGGTGAATATGCTGATGCAGAAAAAAGTTATCAGGAGATTCTTTCAAAATTTCCTGAAGCAAAATACGCCCGTGATGCAAAGTTTGGATTGGCATGGACATACTTTCAACAAAAAAAATATGATGATGCATATGTTCAGTTTGATAATTTATCATCAGATCCGGATTCCATTGGAATAAAATCATTATTCTGGAAAGGTGAGTGTAAACGGTATCTTGGAAAAAATAGTGAGGCAAATTCAATCTACAAAGAGTTTTTAGAGAAGTATCCGGATGATCCTTTAGCACAGGAAGTTCAATATTCATTAGGTATCGTTTATTTTAATTCTGATAACACTGATTTAGCCACACGATATTTGATTTCAGCAAATTCTTCAGATAATGAAATTATCAAAGCAAAATCTTTTGCTATGCTTGGGGAGATAGAGTTAAATAAGGGAAATTATAAAGCAGCAAAAAATTATTTTGATATCGTTCTACAAAATAGAAGTGCGGAGAAATCAGTACATAATAGAGCTTTACTTGGATTAGGAATTTCTTTATACCATCTTAATGATAATAAAAGTGCGATCAAATATTTAACGGATTTAGAAAATTCTGATTCAGGGTTTGAAACCCAGAAACTTAATTTCTTTTTAGCAGAAAACTATTTCTCCTTAAATGATTATAAAGCAGCACTGATTAACTATAATGCTTCAACAGGAACTGATCAGGAAATTAATTCTCAAGCTCTATACGGAAAAGCATACTGCTATTTTAATTTAGGAGATTATGAAAATGCTGCTTATCAGTTTAATGAGTATATAAAGAAAAATCCTGCTAATAAAAGATTTAGTGATGCAAAATTGAGATTAGCTGATAGTTATTTTGGAAGTAAAAATTATGCTGCTGCAAGCAAAGTTTATCAGGAGTTATTTACTGCCGATGCAAGATTCAGTACAGATCCGTATGCAAGATATCAATATGCTCAGGCGTTATATAAATCCGGTAAAACAAATGAAGCAATAAATGAATTTAAATCGATTCAGGAAAAATTTCCCAATTCAGAATATGCAGAAGTTTCACTTTATACAATCGGGTGGATATATTTTCAGAAAAAAGAGTATGAAAATTCTATTGCACAATACAATAACGTAATTTCAAAATATCCTAAAACAAAACTGGAGCCTATAATATACTACTCCATTGGTGATGCACAATTTAATATGGAAAAATATGATTCAGCAATTGTGAATTATGAAAAAGTATTATCTCAATTCCCAAATTCTCAATATGTTTTTGATGCTGTAACCGGGATACAATATAGTTATGTGGCAAAAGGTGATCCTGAAAAAGCAATTACATTCTTGGGTGAATTTGTTTCCAAAAATCCTGGTTTAAGCTATGCTGACCAACTTATGTTTAAAAAAGGGGAGATATATTACAGCTTAAGAAGATATGATAAAGCAAAAACCGAATACATCAGTTTTACTTCAGCATATCCTAACAGCAAACTTGCTCCGGATGCTTATTACTGGATAGGGAAGAGTGCCCAAAATCTTGCACAGAATGAAGAAGCAATATTCAACTTTGAAAAAGTTTTTAATGGATACAAGTCATCCGAGCTTGCTGCA
>DASVGS010000449.1:0-7685 GCA_036379435.1 Ignavibacteriaceae bacterium | reverse complement strand
CTGAGTCGGGAACCCGTAGAACTTCTAAAGATCCATCCTTAGATTCAACAGCCAAAATCATCCCTTTGGATTCTATGCCCATAAGCTTGGCTGGCTGTAAGTTAGCAACAATTACAACTTTTTTCCCAACCAAATTTTCGGGCAGGTATGATTTTGCTATCCCTGCAACAACCTGTCTTTCTTCATTATCAAGTTTAACTTTTAGCTTTAGAAGTTTTTCACTCTTAGGTACTTTTTCTGCTTCGATAACTTCTGCCGTTCGCAGTTGAACTTTCATAAACTCATCGTAAGTAATAAGATCAACTTTTTCTTTTTCGGATTCTGATTTTGGCAATTTATTTATCTGCGCTTCTATCTTCTCATCTTCAATTTTCGGAAAAAGAATTTCTGCCTGGTTTAATTGATGACCAGGTTTTAATTGAGGTTTACCGCTTTCTTTCCAATTAACCGTTTTTGTGTTTAACATGTTAAAAAGTTTATCCATTGAAAAAGGAAGAACAGGATTAAACAATTCAGCTAAAGTATAAATAGCCTGCAAGCAAATATTTAAAGTTGTGCCGCATCTTACTTTATCAGATTTTACAGTTTTCCAGGGTTCTGTATCATTAAAATATTTATTTCCATCGCGTGCAAGATTCATAATTTCATTTACACCATCACGAATCTTATACTTCTCAAAAAGATCGGCAATCCGTTGTGGGTATTCTGAAATTTCTTTCGACATATCTTCATCAATCTTTTCTAAATCTCCAAGTGCTGGAACTTTTCCATCAAAATGTTTGAACACAAAAGTAAAAGTACGATTTATAAAGTTTCCAAGAATATCTGCAAGTTCACTATTATTTCTTAATTGAAATTCTTTCCAGTAAAAGTCTGTATCACGGGTTTCAGGTAAGTTTGCTGCAAGTGTGTAGCGCAACAAATCCGGTGCAAACAAATCTAAAAATTCATCAACATCAATTCCCCAGTTTCTGCTTTTAGAAAATTTCTTGCCTTCAAAATTTAAAAATTCATTTGCAGGAACATTTTGGGGTAAACAGTACTGCTCTTTTCCGCCATCATTCCACGCCATTAAAATTGCAGGAAAAATAATTGTGTGAAATACAACATTATCTTTACCAATAAAGGCAATGTATTTTGTGTTTGGATCCTGCCAGTACTTTTTCCATAAATCGGGATCTTGCTTTAGTTGAGATAATTCTTTTGTACTTGAGATATATCCGAGTACAGCTTCAAACCAAACATAAATAACTTTGCCCGCAGAACTATCAACAGGAACTTTTATACCCCAATCAAGGTCACGTGTTATTGCTCTTTCTTTTAATCCATCTTTAAACCAACCTCTGCAGTATTGCAGTACATTATCTTTCCAGCCATACTTTTCATTCATATCATTAACGTATTTTTCTAAAGCCGGTTGATATTTGCCAAGAGGGAAATAGAAATGTGTGGTTTCTTTAAGAGTAGGAGTTCCGCCGGAGATTTTACTTTTAGGATTTAATAATTCTGATGGATCATACAATGAGCCGCAATTTTCACATTCATCACTTCTGGCTTCTGTATTTCCGCATTTAGGACAGGTACCCTCTACGTATCTATCCGGTAAAAACATATTTGCTTTATCATCATAAAACTGTAATGATTTTTTCTCAACAAATAATCCACGATTATAAAACTCTAAAAAGAATTCTTTAGCAGTTTCGTGATGAATCGGTAGACTTGTGCGTGAATAATTATCGAAACTCATTCCAAATCGTTCAAATGCTTTTTTATTTGCTTCATGGAAACGATCAATAATTATTTGAGGTGAAACTTTTTCTTTATCGGCACTTATCGTAATAGGCACACCGTGTTCATCCGAACCACAAATGTAAATTATATCATCGCCTTTTAATCTTTTATATCTTACATAAATATCTGCAGGTAGATATGCACCGCTTAAATGCCCCAGATGGATTGGACCATTTGCATAAGGCAGAGCAGATGTAACAAGTATTTTTTCTTTAGCCAAATTTTATAACCGAATTAATATGTTACTGAATTTAATGTGGAAATATAAGGAATTTGATTGCTAAAATGGATGTGAAAAATTGTTTTATTTTATGAAGTTCAGAATAATCCTATAAACAATTTTTCTTAGTTTTATATATCAATCTTAAAGGAATTATAATGAAAAAATTATTTTCTATTTTACTTTTTCTATTTGTTTCTAACTTCACTCTCTTTTCTCAGGATATTCCCTCATTCATTACTGATAGCCTTGATTCATATGTAAATCGTGGACTTGCAAACTGGCAAATTCCCGGAGCTGCTGTTCTTGTTATTAAGGATGGAAAAGTAATAGTTGCCAAAGCTTATGGAGTAAAAGAACTTGGAACTAATGACAGAGTTGATGAGAACACTTTATTTATGATTGGCTCAAATACAAAAGCATTTACCGGAACTGCACTAGCATTACTTGAATCCGAAGGAAAATTAAAACTTGAAGATAAGGTAGTCCAATATCTTCCAGATTTTAAAATGAAAGATCCATGGATAACTAAAGAATTAAATATGGTTGATATTGTTTCGCATCGAATGGGATTGGCAACTTTTCAGGGCGATTTTATGTACTGGACATCTGATTTAACGATGGATGAGGTTATTGAAAAGTTTGGAAGGTTAACTCCCAAATATGATTTCCGGACAAGATACGGATATACCAATGCCGGGTATGCGATTGCCGGCAAAATAATTGAAAAAGTAACAGGACTTACCTGGGCGGAGTATATAAAGGAAAATATTTTCACCCCATTAAAGATGGATAGAACTTTAGCACTGTCAGCAGATTATATGCAAGCAGATAATATTGCTAAGCCTCATACCTTTATTGATGGAAAAATGTCGGTTCTTCCAATTCAAAATATTGATAACCTGGCACCCTGCGGAAGTATAGGTTCATCTATAAATGATTTAAGCCACTGGATTATTGCGCAGCTTGATAGCGGTAAGTTTGATGGCAAAGTTGAGATCCCGTACTCAGTTTTGCAACGGACAAGAAAACCTGAGAGCATACAGGGTAGAGTAAAGCATCCATTTAATAATGGTCATTTTAATCTTTATGGATTAGGCTGGGGACTAATGGACTATGAAGGAACAGAAATAGTTTCTCATACGGGTGGAGTTAATGGATTTGTTACTTCTGTTACTTTGCTGCCTGAAGAAAAACTTGGAATTGTAGTATTAACCAATAATGATCAAAATGCATTTTACCAGATGCTTAAATGGGAAATTATAGATGCCTACCTGGGTTTGCCTTATAGAAATTATGATGATGTCACTTTTAAAAAAGTAAACCAAGATTTTGCTGATTCTAAAAATAAACTTTCTGTGTTAAGGGATTCTGTTTCAATGAATATCAACCCGGAATTGGATCTATCAAAATTTGAAGGAAGATATGAAAATCAGGTTTATGGATTTGCTGAACTTGTGCAAAGAGAAAATCATCTTGAATTAACTCTTCAACATCATTCAAAATTAAAAGGTAAATTGGAATACATAGGTAATAATAGATTTCTTTGTACTTATTCTGACCCAACTTACGGAATAAAAGTTTTTCCATTCTTAATTGAAAATCAAGAAGTAAAATCTTTTAATTTATATGTAGATGATTTTATAGATTATTTCCCCTACGAGTTTATAAAACAATAATTAAAATTCAACTTATATGGAATGGATTAATGTCCATTCCATAACTTTCAATAATTTTTCCTAATTTTGATCAACAAAATTTTAATTATATTCTTTAACGGGAAAAAGTATTATGAAAAGTCACTCCAAATTAGATTTCCAAACTAAATGTGTTCACTCTGGTATCGATGAATATGAATATGGCTCAGTTGTTCCGCCGATTTATCAAACTTCAACATTTAAATTTAAATCAGCTCAACACGGCGCTTCTCTTTTTGCAGGTGAAGAAAAAGGTTATATATATACAAGAATGTTGAATCCAACTGTGCAAGCAATGGAAGATGCTATCGCAGAATTGGAAGGCGGGCACAAAGCTCTGGGATGCGGCAGTGGTATGGCAGCAGTTCATACAATATTTGCAGCCCTAACACAGGCTGGCGATCATGTTGTTTGTTCATCAGCAGTTTACGGACCCACAACTACTTTATTAAATACCATAATGAAAAAGTACGGAGTTGAAACTACTTTTGTGAATACTTCAAACCTTATTGAAGTTAAAAATGCAATAAAGTCAAATACAAAAGTTGTCTATGTTGAAACTCCAGGAAATCCTACACTTTGCATCTCTGATCTTGAAGAGATATCAAAAATTGCACATGCAGCAGGTGCAAGTGTTGTTGTGGATAATACATTTATGAGTCCTGCTCTTCAAAATCCGATTGCACTTGGTGCTGATGTTGTTATGCATAGTCTTACAAAATTTTTAAATGGACACGCAGATGTAGTTGGTGGAATTATTGTTGTAAAAGATGAACCGACATATTTGCATTTCCGTAAAACACTTAATCAAATTGGCGGAGTTATAGATCCATTCAATTCTTTTCTTGTACATCGCGGATTAAAAACTCTTGCTCTAAGAATGGAAAGACATTGTGAAAGTGCACAAATAATTGCTGAGTGGTTGGAAAATCATCCACTAATTGAATCAATCCGTTATCCCGGATTAAAATCTCATCCGCATTATAATGTTGGTTTAAAACAACATAAAGGTCCCGGCGGAATGATAACCATCGAATTAAAAGGTGGAATTGAAGCCGGAAGATTGATGATGAATTCTGTAAAACTTTTTCAGCTTGCTGTAAGTTTAGGTGGAGTCGAAAGTTTAATTCAGCATCCCGCAAGTATGACACATTTTTCTATGGGTAGAGATGCAAGATTAGCCGGAGGTATTACAGATGGTTTGGTTCGTATTTCTGTTGGAATTGAAAATGTGAATGATCTTATTGCAGATCTTGAGCAAGCATTGCAAAAAGTTGAAGAAGCACATTTGAAGGATGTTGAAGTTCACGTTTAGATATTTAATTTTTTCCAAAGTAAAAGGGAGCTCCGGCTCCCTTTTTTATTTTTATCTCTCTGGCATAGTTATGGACTCATATTTAATAATTATTACAGGAGAGAGTTATGAAAACTTTATTACTTCTGTTTACCATTACATTCGCTTTTAACTTTACTTCATTCGCACAAAGAAATCCAGGCAAAGATAAAATTAATCCTGTTGATCGGATTGATAGAGAAAAAGTTGAAAATCCTGTCAGAAATCCAGATCAGAAACGCGAACCAATCAAGCCGCCAAACAGAGAAAAAGAAAATCCACCGCTGGTAATAAATTTGCCTGAACATGATAATTACGCTCCGGAGTGTAATCCACACCCTCCTATTCCTTTTGATGGTCCGCCGCCAGAGCGTCCACACAATAATCCACTACCGATTATAATAATAGACAAGGAACCGAACTTAGAAGATCTTTCTCAGTTTGAACTATATGAACTTGGAATCCAAAATCTTGATTTAGAATTATTTAATGAGGCGATTAAATGTTTTAATATTCTGTTAAAAGATGATCCGCTTAATTATGAATTTTATTGTTGTAGAGGCAGAGCATACCATGGGTTAGAACTTTTTGATCACGCGCTAAAAGATTATAAAAAATCTGTGAAAATAAATAAAGAGTATGCAGATGGATATTATTATATGGCTTTAACTGAAATTAGTTTATTAAAGATTGATGAAGCTATTGTTGATTTTGAACTTGCGGCAGAATTTGGCAACGATAAAGCAAAAAGTTTGCTAAAAAAGTATTTCAAATACTAACAGTTTTCCGTCCGTTTACCGATAAAAACTATCCTTTTGCCGATTTTTACTTTCGGTATCACTATCTTTGTAGTACTTTTCCGCCAGAAAACGGTATATCTTATTAAGGAGCAGAAAAATGGAAGAAATAAATAATAAAATCGACAAAAGAGTTTTGCTTGGCAGCATACTAATCGGATTGGGAGGAATATTTTTTCTTAATTCATTGGATATTTTTGATTTTAATTTTACGAGAGTAATTTTTTCCTGGCCCTTCTTTTTTATCGTGATTGGATTGTATCTTACGCTTAATACCACAAGAAAAATGTTAGGCGGTATTCTGGCAGGTTTGGGATTTGTCTTCATCCTTCCAAGAATCTTCCCTTCTATCGATTATGACGGATCTGTTGTTGTAGCAATATTTTTAATTGCAATTGGAAGCTATATCATTCTTAATCAGAAAAAGAAGAATGAACAGACCGATGAATTGGGACAGATTACAAGAGATGTGATAGATGATGTGGCAATATTTGGTGGAGGAACCAGAATTGTTACTTCAGATAATTTTAGAGGTGGAAATATTACTGCAGTTTTTGGCGGATCAGAAATTATTCTTAAAGGATGCAAGCTTGCTGAAGGAACCAGTTCTATAGATATACTTGCAGTTTTTGGTGGAACTACTATTGTTGTTCCAAATGACTGGAATGTTGTTATGAATGTTACTTCTATCTTTGGCGGATTTTCAAATAAAAGTGTAAAAGATCCAAATGCTTTTGTTGATCAAAGTAAAACTTTAATAATTAAAGGATTAGTTGTATTTGGCGGTGGTGAATTGAAAACATATTTGTAGTATCCAGATATGTCTAGTAATCCGATACTAAAAAGTCCTAAAAGTATTTTATTATACCTGTTATTTGTTGTAGCAATAGCAGTTCTTTATGTTAATCTGATAACGCTTGAAAGTAAAGCTACATTTTCAATTTCTGTTATCGATGCTGTTACCTTTAATTTATTAATCGCTGCATTGGGATTAAGTTTTTGGTATTCCTCAGTTTACCTTTCAATCGAAAATAATCAAGTCTCAAAAATTATTCTTACACATTTTGGCGGAGGAATATTAATTTCAATAGTATGGCTTGCACTTGGTTATTTTATTGTAATCAGTATTGCTAATGATACGGAACTATTTGGCGATTTTTTTATAAAGACGATTAAATCCAGATTTATAATTGGTATACTTTACTACTTTCTGCTTACTGCATTCTATTATGTTGTAATTTATTACACTGATTTTCAAGAGAGAACGATAAGAGAAAAAGAACTGCAAACCCTTGTTACTGAGGCTGAATTACGTTCATTAAAATTTCAAATAAATCCGCATTTTATTTTTAACAGTTTAAATTCAATGAGTGCACTAACTGAAATCGATCCCAAAAAAGCAAAGCAAATGATTATTAAACTGGCGGATTTTTTACGTTACACTCTTGCTTATAATGATAGACAGAAAAACACCCTGAATGAAGAATTAAAAAATATTAAGCTTTATCTTGATATAGAGAAAATTAGATTTGAGGATAAGTTTAACTATGTTGAAGAATTACACGAAGATTGCGGGAAAACAGAAATTCCAAGTATGATACTGCAGCCTTTGTTTGAAAACGCAATTAAGCATGCCGTGTATGAAACTCTTGAAACAGTGATAATTAAATTATCCTGCACAAGAAAGGATGACTTTCTAAAAATATCTGTTTGCAACAGTTATGAAGGTGAATCTCATAGAAAAGGTGCTGGTGTAGGTTTAAAAAACATCAAAGACAGATTATCACTAATTTACCAGCAGGATAATTTAATGGAAATAAAAAAAGAGAATGGTAAATTTACAGTAA
>DASVGS010000448.1:0-4289 GCA_036379435.1 Ignavibacteriaceae bacterium | reverse complement strand
TAACACAACAACATTTTTTGGTAAAGAAACAAATGATAATTCAACTAACACATCACTAAACAGAATTAGCTTTGCACTTCCCTTTCCAACGTATCAGGGCAGTTTAGTTTTTGGATTATCATATCATAATTCAAAAGATCTTACAAGCATTGTTAAGTTTGATGGTTTTAACAGTGGAACAAATTCAAAAATTCAAAGTCTGTTAAATACCAACATTCCATATGATCTGTTTTTAACAGATGAAAATTTTAACACGATAATAAATGGTAATCTTAATCAAAGTGGTAATATTCTTAACTCCGGTGGCATTGATAACTGGACTTTTTCAGGTGCGATTGAGGTTCAAAAAAACTTTTTCGTTGGTGGAAATCTTACCGTAATTAACGGTACCTTTGAATCTAACAATGATTATTATGAAGATGATACAAGAAATGTTTACCAGGGTGAAACTGCTGTTAATGAACCACAGACAACTGACTTTAGAACCTTTTATTTAAATAATCTTCTTAAATGGGATATTGGCGGATGGAATGCTAAACTCGGATTTTTATATCAAATGGAAGATATAGCAAGATTTGGGGCTACTGTCCAGTTTCCAAAAACTTATACGATAAATGAGGAATTTATTGTAAATGGTTCCAGTGAATTTGGAACAGGACAAACTTATTCACTTGATACACATTTTTATAGCGATAAAGTATCTTACGATATTACTACTCCATTTGAATTAAATGGTGCTTTTGCTGTAAATCTTAAAGGTATAATTGTTAGTGCAGAAGCAACTTATATTGATTATTCAGAATTAAAATTTAAAAACCCCGATGGACTTACATCTTCATACATCGCAGATGTTAATAAAGAAATAAAGGATATTCTAAGACCTGTTATCAATTATAATTTCGGATTCGAATATACTGTTCCAACAATTGGATTGAGATTACGGGGTGGATATCTTGTTCAACCATCCGCATTTGAAGATGATGCTTCAGACTTTGATCACAAATATCTTACAGGCGGATTAGGATTTTTAACTAACGGCTCTATTGGAATTGATGTTGCATACGCATACGGATGGTGGAAAGATATTGGTGATAACTATGGATCAAATGTATCAAGAACTTTTCAGGATATTAAAACACATAATATCATGTTAACAACAACGTACCGTTTCTGACAATATTTTAATTGATTAACGAATTAAAGCACCATATTTTCCATATGGTGCTTTTTTTATTTATAGGAGAATGCCATTCAAGGAATTATTTCAAGATCAGAAAGTAAAGACTTCTATATCTTTTCTAATCCGGATCATGCACTAATAAGATGCTCACTTAAAGGAAAGTTTAAAAAGGATTTTAATCTTAAAAAGGATAAACTTTTTAACAGGGATTTTGCAGCAGTTGGTGATGTTGTACTTTATGATTTAAATGATGACGGAACGGGAGTTATTTATGAAATTCTACCTCGAAATAATTACTTATCACGCAAAGCAATAAAAACCCGCGGTGCTAGTTTCCGTGGTGAAAGACTTGAGCAAATAATTGCATCAAACATAGATAACATTTTTATTGTAACCAGCACTTTAGAACCTGATTTTAATAATAAAACTTTGGACAGATTTCTGGTCGCTTGTGAAAGTGCACATATTAAAACTAATATAATCATCAATAAAACTGATCTTGCAGATAAATCCACTATTAAACCATGGGCCGATCTTTACAAAAAAATTGGATATAATGTTTTTTTAACTTCTACATTCGAATCAACCGGATTGAATGAGTTATCAAAATCCTTGAAAAAAAAGAAAAATCTTTTTTGGGGTCAATCCGGAGTAGGAAAATCTACTTTACTTAATCTTCTTTACCCGCAGTTAAATCTTAAGGTTGGAGAAATCAGTACCTATACTTCAAAAGGAACTCACACAACGGTTACAAGTGTTATGCTTTTTGTTGGTGATGAAACTTACATTATTGATACTCCCGGTGTTCGTGAAATCGATCCATTTGGAATCAGAAAAGAAGATTTGGGACATTATTTTATTGAATTTGAATACCATTTGCGTGGATGCAGATTTAATACATGTACTCATCATCACGAACCAGGTTGTGAAGTATTAAAAGCTGTTGAAAAAGGAGATATTTCAGAAGAGAGATACGATAGTTATCTGAGAATTTTGGAAACTGTGGAAAAAGATATGAATTTTTAGTAATCGTCTTATGAAGTTTTAACCTAATGAGTTAATTTTACTACAGAAAAACAATAGAGATTTATGAGCAACACAGCACAAATATCAGCAAACAGTTCTGCAGATTTTACAGAAAATCTTAGCGATCCTAAAAAAGTATTTTTTAGTTATGCAGCTAAAATAAGTTCTGTTAAATTCACATTGCTGTTAGAACATTTTGCAACTATTGCCGAAGATGTTTTTTATTACTCCGAACCTGAACGCAATATTTCATTTTTATCATTTGAAACTCTTAATAAGCAATCATTTACTTTTGATACTTATGAATCACTTTCTGATGAAATTTCGAAACTAAAAAGTAAACTAATTTCAAATCATGGCGATTATGAAAAATTTAATCTTCCCATATTTTTAACCTCTGTAAAATTTCCTGTAAAAAAAGGTTCAGATGAGTGGAAAGATTTTAATGATATAGATTTTATTGTTCCTAAAATAATTTTATTTCAACATTCGGGTACATGTTTTATAATCGCAAACTTTTTCTCAGAAAGTTTTTCACATCACGAAAATTTTAATGAGTTTCTTGAACGCGAAACAGAATTGATTTATAAACTTGAACAGCGGGTTCAAGAAGTAAATTTGAATCATATTAACCTTAAAATTTTACCCGGTGATAATTTTGACAATTGGAAAAATAAAATCGATTCTGTAGTTAGTGAAATGAAGCATGAAAAGATTGAAAAAGTTGTAATTGCACGAAGAGTTGAAAATAAAATTGAATCCGATATTAACTGGCAAAAGATTTTTGATGATCTAAATAACAAATATCCAACCTGCACAAATTTTTTATACAAATCAGGCAAATCAATTTTCTTTGGATCAACTCCAGAAATATTAATTAAATATTCCGGTAATAAATTTTTTACAGAAGCCTTAGCCGGCTCAATTAAGCGCGGAGTTGATCTTGAAGAGGATAAACTTTTTGAAAATGAACTTTTGAATAGTGAAAAAAATAATATCGAGCACGATGCAGTTATTGATTATATAAAAAAATCCGTATTAAGCTATGTTGAAAGCGTAGAGATATCTAAAAATCCAATTATCAAAAAGCTGCCCAACATTCAGCATTTACAAACTACCGTAACCGGAACTTTAAAATCAAAAGATCAAATGTTCAAAATCATTTCTTCACTTTTTCCTACACCTGCGGTATGCGGTATTCCAAAAGAACTATCGCTTGCAATGATTGAAAAAACAGAAGATTTTGATCGTGGTTTATTTTCTGGTCTGATTGGATGGTTTAATGCTGATAATTATGGTGAATTTTTTGTAACTATTCGTTCTGCATTGGTAAAGGATAACAAGCTCTATGCTTATGCAGGATGCGGTATAGTTGAAGGTTCTGATCCTGCTGAAGAATATGAAGAATCAAAGTTAAAGTTAAAACCGATTTTATCATTGTTTAATAATGCTGATAAAAATTAATAGCAGTTACTTTTGGGCTAACATTTTTTTTGATCAGCTTGCTGAATGCGGAGTTAAATATGCCTGCATCTCTCCCGGATCCCGCAGCACGCCGTTGACTTTTGCTCTTTCACAAAATAAAAAAATAAAATCGTACGTAATAATTGATGAAAGAACATCCGGATTTTTTGCATTAGGAATCGCAAAGCAAACTTGCTCTCCTGTTGTTATAGTAACAACTTCAGGTACTGCTGCTGCTGAATTATATCCGGCTATAATTGAAGCATATCAAAACCGGATTCCATTAATTGTATGTACAGCAGACAGACCAGCGTATTTGCGTAACTCAGGTGCTAATCAAACTATAAATCAAAATCATCTTTATCATAATCATTCAAGATTTTTTTATGATACTGGTTTACCAAAAATCGAAATAAATAAAATCAAGCAATTAAAAGATGCAGCAAAAAAAGCTTTTGATATCTGCATTAACCAGAATCCCGGTCCTGTTCACATAAATTTTCCGTTTGAAAAACCACTTGAACCGAATTCATTTACAGATGAAATCGAAGAAAAAATTTTACTTGAATCATTACCTGATGAGATAAACTTAAGCAAAGAATTAAAATTAAATTTTACA
>DASVGS010000447.1:0-3067 GCA_036379435.1 Ignavibacteriaceae bacterium | reverse complement strand
GCAATTTTTGGTTTACTTATTCCGAGATCTCTTTTGGCTGTACAATTTAACAAATCAATTGCATTTATAATTCTTTCAATTTTAATTTGCCCTGCAACCTTAGATATCGGTAAATGAATTGTAACCAATCCTATTTTAACTTTTTCAGACAGAAATAGCATCATGTAATTACTATTAGCTTCTTGTTTTGCTAATAATTCGGTATGCCCAGGAAATTTAATATTAGCGATGCTAAAAGCCTCTTTAGAAATAGGTGCAGTTACTAAAACATCTGCACAATCTTTAGCAATAATACTTAAAGCTTTTTTAATTGAGTGAAAAGCAACCTTACCTGAAGCTTTAGTTGGATGACCAATTTCAAGTTTGACATTTGGAAGTGTAATTAAATTTAGATGAGAATCTGAAAATGAATTTCCATTAGTTATCTTGTACCGGAAAGTTGATTTTGTAAGTTTATAATAAAAGTCAAAAACGTTTTTGGGACAGACAAATAATAACTTATTCTTTGATTTTAATATTCTCGAAAAAGTTTTGACTGCAATCTCAGGTCCGATTCCATTTACATCCCCGCATGTAAAAACCGCCCGTATCATTGAGAGTTCGCTAAAGTAAAGTTTCCGGTTCCATCAACATCAACAAAAACAAATTTTTTTTGAAGCTTATTGTACATCCAGTTTTCTGCAACTTTATCCTGGTTATTAGTATCACGATTAA
Source organism: Ignavibacteriaceae bacterium (assembly GCA_036379435.1). Classification (GTDB taxonomy): domain Bacteria; phylum Bacteroidota; class Ignavibacteria; order Ignavibacteriales; family Ignavibacteriaceae; genus IGN3. The sequence goes on along the minus strand of DASVGS010000447.1, from coordinate 2,353 downwards.
TTGAATCTGGCGGACCATATTTAATATAAATTTTACCGCGATCTGATTTAGCCCCGCCATTACCTGCAAGATTTTTAAAATTCATTTCACAATAATCAACTCTGGTATAAAATTCATTCATTAATTCATTATAGTTTGTAAGTGGTGTAGGATCCTGTTTTTTCCAGTAGTTGTATAAGTTCTCAGTATATTTATCGCTGGAATTTAACATACCCGAAATAACATTTTTTGGTTCAATAGTTTCAAGAAATTTTATAGCAGATTCAGAATCCAAAAGCGAGAACGGTTTTCCAATCCATATTACGTTTAGATTAAAAACTACTTTTTTATTTAAATCATTTTCAGGTACAACCTCAACACTAACAGGGCCCTCAGTCAGTTTAGCTGAAACACTATCTAAACTAAAATATTTTATTCCTCTATTATTCAACTGTGATTGAATAATTATTTTATCATTGCAATTCTTTAATTCGGAAGAAGCTATAAAATATTTTTCTATTTTTTGATTATTAACAAGTACAGTATCACCCCTTTTAATATTGATGCTTAAATATTTTATTGTAGTATCGGTAACGGGAATAAATAATTTATCAGAAGGTTTATTAAATGGTATTGATGAAGAATTATTTGATAGGACAAAAAAATCGGAGTTATCACAATTAACTTTTTCTGATTCTGCCACAATTGGATTTAGTATCGATTCTTTTTCAAGAATTAATAAATCAATCGGAGCAATCCGTCTTTCACGTTTTGATGTTTCATCAGAAATTGATGTTGATATTTTATACTTTCCTGCTGGAAGTTTAAAATCCAATAAACCTTGCAAAAAATGATTTTTTGAATTTGTTAATTCAAAATCATTTACAGTAACAGAATTATCTTTGGATGCCCTGTTAACAATGCTGCCCGAAGAATCCCTTACTTCGATATTTACTTTTATGCCTGCTAAAAAACTGTCGTCTTTTTTTTGGAAGAAAAGTTGGGAGTATGAAATTTTAAATGAATAATAAACTAAATTGGTTTCATTGTCAGGAAAGAAATGTAATTCTGAATTATAAAATTTGCCAGATTGAATTAACTCAGGATCAGGTTTAAAGTCTCGTTGTGCAATTAATTGAACAACAAAAATGAATATTAAAAAAAATACCTTCATCAATTTTTAGTACAAACCTTGTTAATGTTTTTATAATATTCAACTGGTTAATACAAACCGGCTAAAGAATTACCCTGATTTTTAAGAATAACAAACTACGCTTAATTAGCTGTTCATATTGTTTAGAAACTCTTTGTTATTCTTAGTCCCTCTAACTTTGTCAAGTAAAAATTCCATTGCTTCAACGGGGTTAAAATCACTAAGTATTTTTCTAAGTATCCAGGCTTTTGCCAAATCATCTTCCTTCATCAGCAGATCTTCTCTTCTGGTTCCGGAACGATTAACATCAATAGCAGGAAAAATTCTTCTATCGCTTAAATCCCTGTTAAGTACAAGTTCCATATTTCCTGTACCTTTAAATTCTTCGAAGATTACATCGTCCATACGGCTTCCGGTATCAATTAAAGCTGTAGCGATAATTGTAAGACTGCCACCATCTTCAGTGTTTCTTGCAGCGCCAAAAAATCTTTTTGGTTTGTGAAGAGCATTTGAATCAACACCACCTGAAAGAATTCTACCACTATGAGGAACCACAATGTTATGAGCACGTGCTAATCTTGTTATACTATCCAGAAGAATAACAACATCTTCTTTTGCTTCAACAAGTCTTTTCGCTTTTTCAATCACCATATCAGCAACCTGAACGTGTCTATCTGCAGGTTCATCAAAAGTAGAACTGATTACTTCCGCCTTTACAGATCTTTCCATATCTGTTACTTCTTCTGGTCTTTCATCTATAAGTAGAATTATTAGTTTTACTTCCGGATGATTACGTGTAATTGAGTTTGCAATTTTTTGGAGTAAAACTGTTTTTCCACTTTTTGGTGGAGAAACGATCAAGCCTCTCTGCCCTTTTCCAATTGGAGAGAGCATATCCATTATACGAGTTGAATATTCACCGGGAACAGTTTCAAGAAGAATTTTTTTAGTGGGATAAACAGGAGTTAGATTATCAAAAAGAGTTCTATTTCTTATGTGATCAGGCGATAATCCGTTAACCGCTTCAACTCTAAGGAGTGCAAAAAACCTTTCACCTTCTTTTGGTGGTCTCACCTGCCCGCTTACAAAATCTCCCGTTCTTAAACTAAACTTTTTAATTTGCGATGGCGAGACATAAATGTCATCCGGCGAAGGCAAATAATTATAATCTGAAGATCTCAAAAAACCATATCCATCAGGAAGTACTTCTAAAACTCCCTT
>DASVGS010000446.1:0-3320 GCA_036379435.1 Ignavibacteriaceae bacterium | reverse complement strand
GGGATCCAGGCTAATAAACAAAATAAAAAACGGGTAATCACCTTTTTCTAAAATATTTTCGAAGGCTGTAAATACAGCGTGATTTATATTTTTATTAATTACAAATCTTTTATTGAGGAATAAAAATTGTTCCCCTTTACTTTTCTTAAAGATTGATGGTTTACCGATGAAACCGTTAATTGAAATATAATCTGTTGTTTGATGAATCGGTATTAATGCCTCCAGCATATTATCGGCAAATATTTGTTCAATTCTCTGTTCAAGAGTGCCTGCAGTATAATCAAAAACAAGATTATCAGAATTATAAAACTTAAATGATATTTCAGAATGTGCTAATGCAATTCTGTTAAATGTATCAATTATATGTTTTAATTCAGTGTTATCACTCTTCAAAAATTTTCGGCGGGCGGGTATGTTATAGAAAATATTTTTTACAGAAACACACGTACCTTTTGAAGTTGAAATTTTTTCTGTAATAATTTCGTTTTCATTTTCAATCTTTAATAGAGTTCCAATCTCCGAATCTCTGGTTTCAGTCCTGATTTCAAGTTGACAAACGGATGCAATTGAGCTTAATGCTTCTCCCCTAAATCCAAGTGTCTTAATTTATTCAAGATCTTCCATTGAAGAAATTTTACTTGTAGCATGCTTGTGAATACAAAGCAGAACTTCCTCTTCACTCATACCAGTACCATTATCACAAATTTGAATAAGTGATTTACCAGCTTGTTTAATTAAAAGTTCAATAGATGTTGCGTTTGCATCAATTGAATTTTCCAGAAGCTCTTTAACAACTGATTCCGGTCTTTGAACAACCTCTCCGGCAGCAATTTTACTTGCTAAATTATCGGGTAAAATTTTTATTCGTGATGACATTAACTCTTTCTAACGTATCTAAATATTTCAAACAAATTATGATCTTTAATTTTTTCAATATCCCATTCACTCTCATTTATTTTTGGAAAAAATACATCTCCTTCCGCTTCAAATTTCATATAAGTAATAATCATCTCATCAACAAAAGTGATTGCCTGTTTATAAATCTCGCCGCCACCAATTATAAAAATTTTCTCTGGCTTTAATGTTTTGCAATAGTCTACAGCACCTTCTATTGATGATTTCACAATTACTTCATCGAAATTTGTTTTGTAAATTCTATTCTTACTAACAACAATATTCAATCTACCTTTTAATGGTTTACCAAGAGTTTCAAAAGTTTTTCTTCCCATAATAATTGGAAATCCCAAAGTAGTGTCTTTAAAATGCTGAAACTCTTCTTTTACATGCCAGGACATTTCACCGTTGGCTTTACCAATAACACCGTTTTGTGCAATAGCTACAATGATACTGATAATCAAACCGCAACCTCAAATTTTATTCTATCATGATATTTGTAATCAATTAATTCGAAATCTTCAAATTGTAATTCATCAATTGATTTTTTTGCGATTTTCAGTTTTGGTAATGGCAAAGGCTCTCGTAATAGTTGCAGCTTCAATCCCTCAAGATGATCATATTTTTCCATAGCAGAACCTTTTTCAGCGTAATAAATATGAGCATCAATAATCGTGTGGGCAAAAGAACCTAATTGTAAATTAGTTTCCTGAGCAATAATTTGAGTAAGCATTGAGTAAGCTGCAAGATTAAAGGGAATACCAAGAGCAATATCACCTGATCTTTGAGTTAAGTGACAATTTAATTTCTCTGCGTTTACATTAAAAGTAAAAGTGTAATGGCAAGGGGGTAACTTACTTACAACTGCATTTGCCGGATGCCAGGCAGATATCACTAATCTCCTGGAGTTTGGATTTGTTTTGATTTCATTTATTACCCAACCAATTTGATCAAATGTTAATGAGCCATTTTCTTCCCTTCGTACAAATGGATTATCTTCATTTACATAAACCTCACCATCCAAAACAGCATTTGATTCCGGTACAGGATATCTTCTCCAAAATCTACCATAGGCAGTTTCCAATCTACCATTTTCATCAGCCCACGCATCCCATATTTTTGTGTGCTGACTTAAATTTCTGATATGATGTTCGCCGGAAAGATACCACAAAACCTCTTTCAGTAATGATTTCCATTCAACTTTTTTAGTTGTTAGTAGAGGAAATCCTTTTTGAAGATCTACTTTGTAAAATGCGCCAAAATAAGAAATTGTATCTACGCCTGTTCTTGATTTTTTATAAGTGCCTTCATCAATTACTAATTTCACCAGATCGAGATATTCCTTCATTCAATTTATCCTGTAATTTCTTAGAATAGATTATAATTTTTGTTGGAATTTACTAAAAAAAGTTGAAGACGTAAAAGGCTATTTAAGCAGATGTTTGATAACAATTCCAGATGCATTGATTAGTCCTGCTTCGTAATTTTTTATTGATTCTTCTTTGGATTCAAATTGATCAATTAGATTTATCACAAACACGTTTTCAGGAATTTGTATCTCGGGGGTAATTTCAGTTGAACCATTTAATAAAAAAATTGGAATGTTTTTATCTCTGAACATTTTAAGAATTACTCCCGAACCTTTGCCTTCAAAGGATTGAAAATCAAACCTACCTTCACCAGTAATGACAGCATCAATCTCATTAAAATTCAATTCTTGTAAAATTTTTGTTTTTATAAATTTCTCCGCAGTAATTAATTCAGCACCAAAAAAAATATTAAGACCTGCAGCCAAGCCACCTCCCGCACCATTTATTTTTTTGGGCAATGTATTATTATTGTTAGATATAATATTTAAAATGTTTTGGATACCTTTTTTAATTATAGCTAAATCAGTTTCTGATCCACCTTTCTGTTTTCCGTAAATTTCAATGGCACCTGGCGTCCCAATCAACTCAGAATTTACATCAACCACACATTTTAATTTAAATGGAAGTTTAACCGGAAAATTTTCAATTTTATTAATTTGGCCGAAATTATTTGGAACAGGATTCAGCTTTTTTCTGGTTTTATCCAAAAATTTTATTCCTAATTGGGAGCACGCTCCAATTCCAAAATCAATTGTTGCCGTACCGCCTACTCCTATCCAGACTTCATCTACAACCAATCGATTTAATTTAATATCCCTACTAATCATCCCCAATATTTTCCCAAGGACTTCTGATGTAAGAAATAAGGGAGATCTTTCTGATTCAGGGATTACTTTTAATCCAAATAATTCAGCAGATTCAATATATATCGACCTCCTAATTTTACTATATAGCAGTTTATAATTACTAAGGTTATCCTGATAACTATTTTGGATTAAATAAGTTAAGGTTTCTACTTCATATAATAATTCACAAGCTCCTATAAATCCATCACCT
>DASVGS010000445.1:0-3171 GCA_036379435.1 Ignavibacteriaceae bacterium | reverse complement strand
TTTTGATACTGATACATTAGTTACTGATCCCGATGGTTCAGTTTCATTTCTCGGTAGTGATGTTCAAACATTACAGCCGCAAGAATCCAGAACATTGTATCTTGCTGTAGCTTTAGGTGCTAACGAATCAGAAATGCATGATAATATGCAATTAGCAATGCAAAAATATAACGGCATTGTTTCCGTTGAATCAGATTACAACAATATCCCGGCCAATTTTGTGTTGGATCAGAATTATCCAAATCCATTTAATCCATCCACAAAAATCTCCTTTGGTTTACCGGAAAGATCAAATGTTGTTTTGAAAATATTCAATGCTTTGGGTCAGCAGGTTGCAGAACTTGTTAACGAATCACTTGATGCCGGAACTTATGCATTTAACTTTGATGCCTCAAAGCTTACATCCGGAATTTATATCTACTCACTCCAAACAGATGCAGGAGTTATTTCTAAAAAGATGACATTAATTAAATAGTAAATAAATTATAAGTCCCTTCTGTTGCAAAAGAAGGGACTTTAAGTTTTAAATTGTTTATGGATCGTTACAAAGAAATAAAAGAAAAAATAACCAGCAAGTATAATTCACTGCCAAAGAATCATCGCAAGATTGCTGATTACTTTATAAATAATTTTGATAAAATTCCTTTTGAAAATGTTCAGGATCTATCTAAAGCAACAGGTACAAGTGTCGCCTCTATAGTAAGATTTTCACAGCGTGCCGGCTTTAAAGGGTTTAATGAATTAAGAGATGCAATTACTGGTTCACTGCAGAAAGAGCTTAGCAGTAAGCAGATTTTTCCTCTTTTTGAAAAGCACAAAATAAAAGATGATCTTTTAACCGAAGTGGCTAATCTTGATATTAAAAACATAAACGATACACTTAATCTTATAGAACGAAGTACATTCGATTACGTGATTACAAGAATCCTTAAATCCGAAAGAGTATTTACTGCAGGACTAGGTATCTCGTATCTTCTAGCTGAAATACTTGCATACCAGCTTACTCAGGTTGGTGTAAGTTCAGGTATTCTGAATCATACACACACATTGTTTAATGAAAATATTTTGTTCCTTAATCCAAAAGATATTCTTATAGTTTTCTCATTTCCGCCTTATTCAAAAGAAACCATTGAAGCCGCAAAGTTTGCGCAGGAAAGAAAGATTGATGTTATAGCAATTACAAATCAACCTGCTGCACCGGTTACTTTTTTTAGTAAGGCTAACCTGTTAGTTAAAAGTGAAAATATGTTGTTCACTAATTCTTTTGCAGCAATATCTGTTTTAATAAATGCACTGGCTACTGCTTGTGCAATTAAAGATAAACAAAGAGCAAAAAGAATCTTAAAAGAATCCGAAGAAATTATGATTCACCAAAACCAAGTAATTAGTGAGAGTAAATAATGAAAAAGATTTTATCATTAATGCTGCTGCTTCCGTTATTTATTTATGCAGGTACTACAGGAAAGCTGGCAGGTACAATTAAGGATGCCCAAACGGGAGAACCATTAGTCGGTGCAAATGTAATTATTGAAGGAACAAGCTTTGGGGCTGCGACTAATGTTAGCGGCGAATATGTAATATTAAATATTTCACCCGGCCGTTATGATGTTAAATTTAGTTTTATAGGATATGAAACTGTAGTTGTACAAAATGTAGCAATAATTGTAGATCAAACAACTCTGCTGCCTGTAGAACTTAATTCTCAAACAATTCAGGTTGATGAGATAGTTGTAACTGCAAGAACTCCGCTTATACAAAAAGACGTTACAAGCAGTATTTCTGTTATAACCCGCGAAGAAATTGATGCCCTTCCCGTTTCTACGTTCACAGAACTTCTATCATTACAAGCTGGAGTTACAGGAAGCGGTTCTAATTTGCATGTTCGCGGCGGCAGATCAAATGAAGTTGCTTATATGATTGACGGAACAATTGTAGTGGATCCATTGCTTGGCGGACTTGCGACTGATATTAATAATGATGCGATACAGGAAATGAGTTTGCTAAGCGGTACTTTTAATGCCGAGTATGGAAATGCACTAAGCGGTGTAGTTAATATTGTTACCCGTGATGGTGCAGATAAATTTTCTGCCAAGCTTGAAGCCAGAACAAGTGAGTTTGGTGTTGATCGTTATTCCTCTTTGCATGAGAATAGGATTAATGGAAGTTTGAGCGGACCGATTTTGTCACCCGAATATAATTTTTTCCTTTCGGGTGAAGTTGATAAGCGCGGAAGTTATCTTCCATTTGGTTACAACGATACAAAATCTTTTTTCAGCAAGCTTACAACAACCACTATTCCATTTATAAAAATTGCTTTATCCAACAGGGGAAGCATTGGTAAAAGACAAAATTATAGTCACTCTTACAAATATATTCCTGAACAATATCTTAGGAGAAGAACAGATAGCTGGCAAAGTACATTAAGTTTAACTCACACAATTGCAAATAATATTTTTTATGATGTAAAAGCATCTTACTTCAATCAGGGTTATTACTCTGGTATTAACAAAGATACAGCAGATTATCTTGCATCAAACGATACAGAATATTTTGAAGAGTACGGCACCGGGTTTGAGTTTTATAAACGATCAGATCCGCCGGAACTTTATGACAGCAGGAGCGCAACCGCAGATTTTAAAGCTGATGCAGTTTGGCAAATGGGATCAATGAATGAAGTTAAGTTTGGTGCATCATTTAAAAAACATTGGCTTAAATTATTTTACGTATATGATCCCAAAAGAAATTTTCCTTATTTAAATGATTACACCACAAGTCCGTTTGAAGGTGCGGCTTACCTACAGGACAAAATAGAACTCCCTTACCTTGTAATAAATATTGGTTTACGATTTGACTATTTAAACTCAAACGTTGAATTCCGTGCTGATCCGCTTAACCCTAATTCTATGGTACAAGTAAAATCAAGATCACAAATTTCACCAAGATTTGGAATAGCACATCCAATTTCTGACAGAACTAAATTACATTTTTCTTACGGGCATTTTTTCCAGAATCCTGATTTTGAATACTTATTTGAAAATAACCAGTACGATCTTAATGTAAGAGAACCCCTTTTCGGTCAGCCTAATCTTGATGCTCAAAGAACTATATCTTATGAAGTTGGTTTGTCACATCAATTCTCAGACAACGTTGCAATGAACTTAACTGCCTACT
>DASVGS010000444.1:0-7324 GCA_036379435.1 Ignavibacteriaceae bacterium | reverse complement strand
CCCCCAAAACCACGCATTTGTCGTTTAGCAAGTTCGTGCTGCGGATGATCTTTCAATCCGGGATAAATTACTTTTTGTGCAAAACCTGATTCCTTAAGAAACTCTGCAAATTTATTTGCATTCTCTTCATGCTGTTTCATTCTAACGGCAAGTGTTTTTGTAGATCGTAAAACCAGCCAGCAATCAAATGGAGATGGAACACCACCGGCAGCATTTTGAATATATCTTAACCGTTCATGATATTTTTCATTACTCGTAACCAGAATACCGCCAATTATATCACTATGTCCATTCAAATATTTTGTGGTACTGTGTAAGACAATATCGATTCCAAATGATAATGGATTCTGAAAATACGGACTCATAAATGTGTTATCACAAATAGAAATTAGGTTATTCTTTTTTGCAATTTCAGATACTCCTTTTAGATCAGTTATATTTAACATTGGATTTGTTGGCGTTTCAACATAAATCATTTTTGTGTTTGGCTGAATTGCGGCTTCAATATTTTTCAGATCTGTCGAATCAACCCAGGAAAAATCTAATCCATAGTTCTTCATATTTAATTCATACAACCTATAAGTTCCGCCGTACACATTATTTGAAATTACAATGTGATCACCGGATTTAACTAAACTCATTAGTGCATGTGTTGCAGCCAGACCGGATGAAAACGCAATCCCATAACTTCCTTTTTCCAATACAGCAATATTTTTTTCAAGAGATTGACGCGTTAAGTTATGAGTCCTTGCATACTCAAATCCGGTACTTTTACCTAGCTCAAATTGAGCATAAGTTGATGTTTGATAAATCGGGGTAATTACTGCTCCTGTTGTTGGATCAGGAATTTGTCCGGCATGAATAGCATCTGTTGAAAAGCCCATTGTATTTCCTTTGTTTTTTAGGATATCATTGCGAACGAGTACTCGAGTTAAGCAATCTATAATAACACTGATGATAACTTATCTCTCAGAGTCGAAACCGCAATACCTATTGTTGTAAATTAATCAAATCGTATCTTGTAATGATATCAGTAATCAATCCAAAATCGCTTACAAGAATTGCAGATTGTGTTTTAAAATATTGTTTTACTTCATTTATCTCAGTCTTTGCTTCCAAAATTGGAAGTGATTCTTCCATTACTTCTTTAATTTTTGAATTATATAACAATGGATTTTCAACCAGCTTTGTGAGCAAACGGTTTTCCCTAATACATCCAATTGATTGTCTGCCCTCTAATACCGGGATTTGAGAATAACCAGTCCTGCTTATTAACTCAAGTACATCTTTGATTGAATCAGTTTCTTTTACTGATACTATCTCTTCAAAACCTTTTTGTTTTTTAATATCTGAAAGATCGCGTAAAGTTCTAATTTCCGGTTCAAGCATTCTGTTTTGCTTAAGCCATTCAATATTATGAACTTTAGTCAAATATCTTTCTCCGGTATCACAAACTATAAATACAATCACGTCGTTTTCAGTGCATTCCTTTGCAACTTGCAGAGCAACATGAACAATCGTTCCTGTACTTCCACCACAGAATATTCCTTCTTCATAAGTTAATCTGCGTGCTGCAGAAAAGGATTCCTTATCACTGATATTATAAATTTTATCGATATACTGGAAATGAACATTTTCAGGCAAACAATCCTGTCCAATTCCTTCAACAAGATAAGGTGTTCCTTTTATTATTTCACCCGTTTCCTTATAATGCTTAAAGATGGAACCAAGAGGATCAGCAGCAATTATTTGTACATCCGGATTTTTTTCCTTTAAAAATCTTCCGGTACCACTAATTGTTCCACCTGTACCAATACTTGAAATAAAGTGCGTAATCTTTCCATCAGTTTGATCCCAAATTTCCGGACCTGTCGTACGATAGTGGATTTTTGGATTTGAAGGGTTAGAATATTGATAAGCAAAAAAGGAATTAGGAATTTCTTTAGCTAATCTTTTTGCAACATTAACATAGTACTCGGGATTATCGGGTTCCACTGCTCTTGAAACGACAATAACTTCAGAACCAAGAGCCTTTAGATAATTTATTTTTTCATCACTTACTTTATCAGTAACAACAAAAACTGATTTATATCCTTTAACTGAAGCAGTAAGTGCAAGTCCGATTCCGGTGTTTCCGCTTGTTGCCTCGATGATAGTTCCACCTGGTTTTAGCATACCGCGTTCTTCAGCATCAACAATCATCGCATAGCCTATCCGGTCTTTTACACTTCCTCCTGGATTTGCGGATTCTAATTTTGCAAATATTTGAGGCTTTAATCCTTTATTAATTCTATTAAGTTTTATTAAAGGAGTATTACCAATCTGTTCAAGAATATTATTTTTAAATTTCAAATTTTATGCTCATAATTTGGATTAGTTATAACAATTTTAAAGAAATGATTTGAATGATAAAAGTGAATTAGTTCTTAATCTCTAAACCCTCTTAGAAACTCCGCTGCACTCATTTTTTTCTTACCTTCCTGCTGAATTTCAAGAATTTTTAATGCACCTTTGCCACAACCGATTATAAATTCATTTTTAGTCCTGTAAAATTCAGATGGTTTTAAACTACTATCGTAAATAATTTCAGTCTTATAAATTTTCATCAACTTATTTTGATATGTAAAAAATGCTGCAGGATGCGGTGACAAACCACGAACAAGATTATGAACTTCCTGCGCTGATTTATTCCAATCAATTAAACATAATTCTTTTGTTATCTTTGGTGCAGGTGATGCAAGTGAATCATCCTGTTGTTTTAATTCATAATTTCCTCTTTCAATCATATTAACTGTCTCAAGAACTAACTTCGCACCAAGCTCGCTCATTTTATCGTGTAAACTTTCAAAATTATCATCAGGATTAATTTTTACTTTTTCCTGCAGATAAATATTTCCCGTATCCACTTTTTCAGCTAATTTAAAAGTTGTTAAACCGGTTTCCTTATCTCCATTAATTAGTGCCCACTGAATAGGTGCAGCACCGCGGTATTTCGGAAGATAAGACCCATGAAGATTAAATGATCCATACTTTGGAATTTCAAAAACTTCTTTAGGTAGAATCCTGAATGCAACAACCACAAACAAATCCGGATTTATTTGTTTCATCTGAGCAATAAATTCAGTGTTACTTTTTAATTTTTCTGGTTGATATACAGGAATCTTATTTTCAACAGCAAATTGTTTAACAGCAGTAAAAGAAACTTTCTGACCTCTACCGCGTTCTTTATCGGGCGTAGTAACTACCGCAAGAACCTTATGGTTTTTTTCGATAAGTATTTTTAAGGAAGGAATTGAAAACTCAGGCGTTCCCATAAAAACAATATTCATCACTTACCTTTGCAATTTATAATATCTGGTAATCCGCTGATTGACTGATTGGATAGGCTACTTCAATTTTTCTCTTTTTTATTTTATTCAGGGGTTTCTTAAGTCTTTTTTTAGTTTCTTCATCCACAAGATCTGTAAAAAGTATTCCTTGCAAATGATCATATTCATGCTGCATAACACGTGCAAGCAAATCATCAGCATCAATCGTGCGTGATTTTAAATCTGCATCCTGAAATTCTATTGTAATTTTTTTTGGTCTTATCACTTCTTCATGCTGATCAGGAATGCTTAAACAACCCTCTTCGTATCCAATAGTCTCTTCAGACTTTGCCACAATTTTTGGATTTATCAATGCTAAAGGTTTAGTATCTTCATAACCTTCAACCTTTGAGATATCCACAACAAAAATCTGCTTATTTGCACCAACCTGATTTGCTGCAAGCCCGATTCCATTTGCATTATGCATAGTTTCAAACATATCAGTTATCAATTTTATAATCTTGTTATCAACATTTGAAACTTTAGCAGTTTTTTTTCTTAATATTTTATCACCACAAACTGTGATTGGTAGAATTGCCATCTATACTAAATTCCTAAAATAATTTTCAAATTAGTTAAAAATAATCAAAGCTGGTTATAATGTACAATGTAGAATGTAGAATGTACAATTAAGAAAAAATATTAATATTCATCGAACATTTAATACAGAACATTTATCTTTTTACTAAAAGCTGCCCGTCTTTCATCAGAAGTTTATTATCCATCCAGACCGTAGGTTTTTTAACAACACCATCAAGATGGATTGGCACGTTCACACTGCCTCCCATAGATACATTATTTCCAAGAGCAATGTGAATTGTTCCCATTACTTTTTCATCTTCCAGTAAAACACCGCTTAGCTTTGCAGAGTCATTGGTTCCTATTCCAAATTCCGCAATATTACGTGCATCTTTACCTACTTTATCTAACATTGATTTTAATTTTTTAGCTAATGTTCCACCGGTAATTCTTGTAGCGTAACCATTTTCAACTTCGATTTTTATGTTTGCATTTTTAATTAAACCTAAACCAGCCATTGATCCATCAACCACAAAAACACCGTTAGATGAACCTTCAACGGGTGCAAGAAATGCTTCACCAGTAGGAAGATTTCCGCTTTCTCCTTTTGCATGGAATAACCCTTTGCTTGCGTATGCTTTTCTACCTTCAATTGAAAAAGAAATATCCGTGCCTGCCGGAGCAGTTACGCGAATTATTTTTCCCGTTTCTAAAATTTTTTGAAGCTTAATTGTTAAAGCTGAAATTTTTTTATAATCAGCATTCAATCCGCGTATCATTACTTCTTTTGTAATTCCTGGAAAGGTAGCAATGCGAACACCTTTTGCAGATGCATTTCTTCTGGCATCTGTGTGAGTTAATGATTTTGCAGTTGGACAAAAAACCACATCGAATTTTTGCATAAGATCCGCAACAACATCGGAGGGTTCTTCTCCATTAATTTTACCGGATTTCATTTCTATAAGTAAAGACTGATAACCTAATCTTATTGCATTATTATGAAGTGATAGTCCGATTTCCCTTTTTTGTTCATCAGTTATTACTAGAATTTTTTCATCCTTTTTTGTTCCCATGCAATCTTTAATTGCAATAGCAGATGCTGAATCAAGTTTGGTCAATTTTTTCATTTCTCTCCTCTGATTAAAGCGGAAAACCAATATTCAATTGAACGACTGCGTTGAATCCGCCATATTTAATAAACTTTTCATTATTCAAATTTTTATCCGGACTATATAAGAAATCCGTACCATCTTCACTTTTCATTTTATCAATACTTAATTGCGTATAACCTGCAATACCTTCAAGGCTTATGTAATCTTTAACCAGTTCTAAAATAAATCCGGAACCAATGGAATAACCGAGTTGTGTTTTATCATTGGTATAATTTGTTACTTGCGTACCTTGAGATGAATTTATCGTTTCGGTGAATTTAGCACTGTTAATCAAAATACCGGCATCTAATATTTTCCAGCTTAAGTAAGCAGTGATGGGAATTCCAACATCTACTCCAATACCCCAGCTTTTTATTTTAAGATCATAATCATAATTAATAATTACTGCAGTCGGTACTATATCAGCCATATGATTTTCGTCAATTTGCTGGTAATAACCTTTTGCCGTAATAAATATCGAAGTAAATTTTCCCCGGAAAAAATTGATACCAAATCTGTATCCGGTTGCCGCGTCAAACTCACTTAACTCTTTATCAATATATTCAGAATTTGTTGTATTAAAATTTGAAACAAAAATATTTAAGCCTGCAGGTTTAAGTTGTTGATAACTGTAACCGCCAAATCCACCAACAAATCCAAAACATCCGAATCCGAAAGCCTGCGGAAAAATTGGGAAAGCCAATAACAGAATAAGGGCAAATATTTTTTGATAAATCTTTAACATTAAATTAAACTTAATTATAAATCCATAATCCTAACATTTGATCAGGCAAACAACTTATTTTGCCATCCCTTTTTCAAGTCCATGTGCATTTGGCCCTGTTTCTGATTTTCTAAGTAAGAATGCAAACAGTAATCCTAAAAAACCCAGAGTGGAGAAAATCCACATACCAAGATTATAACCTGCAGGATTTGAAGCACTGGCACCAGATAAATCATTAGCGTAACCAATTATTAAATTAAAACCAAATAGACCAATATTCTGTATCATAGTCATTAAACCGTATGCTGTGCCTAATTTTGATGAATCAACAATAATTGCAACAGACGGCCACATTACCGCTGGAACAAGTGAAAACGCAATACCCATCATTGCCATTGGTAAAATCAGGTAGATGGGAATTGCAGCATCAATATCAAAAAATTTGATACTAAGATGAATGAAATCGCTATCAGACATAACTGCCGGTTTGCCAAACTGATAAGCCATCATCAGGTATACAGGGATAATTAAAAGTGAACCGAACATCATTAATAAAGATCTCTTTCCAATTTTATCAGCAAGTAAACCAAACAAAGGCGTAAACACCATTGCTGCAAGTGTTAAGATGCTGGAAAGATTTCCGCCTACTTCCCTTGTAGTTCCGTGAGCTTCCTGAAAAAATTTAATTGCAAATGTTTGGAATGGAAACATTGCTGAATAAAACGTTACGCACAATGCTGTGATATACCAAAATGATTTTGAAAAAGATTTTGATTTAAGAAACAGAATTAGTGCGGCAGCAATTAATACTATAAGATAGATAGCCCAATTTTCTGAATTAACGAAACTAAGGACAACAAGTACAGCAGTAATGGCAATAAGTAAATACCACCGGCCGGTTTCTTTAATTTTTAAAATATCCGATAAAAGAATAGCATCCTGCTCACCTTCAACCGGAAGATCATAATTTTTAGATGCGTACACATCCAGAAAAAAATAGATTACTACACAAATGAAAGCAAAAACTCCACCTGCAACTGTAATCCATAACGGTGATTGCCAATACTCATACAAATTTTTTCCCCAACTTGGTGAGTTAAGCGCAAGAAATGAACCCAACCTTGCCACAGTAAGATTTAATCCAAATGCAAAAGATAATTCTTTGCCTTTAAACCATCTGGCGATAATAGTAGTAATAGCAACTATCATTGATTCTGCACCTAAACCAAAAAGTAATCTTCCCGTTGCCATCAACCAGATATTACCTGTTAATGCAGTTACAATAGAACCCAGCATAATGAATGCTGTAAAAATTAATACCGATCGTTTTGTTCCTATTCGATCAATCAATAATCCGCCAATAAGAACCATAATTATATTAGGGAATGAATAAATGGCATTCAACAATCCAATATTTGAATCAGAGAATCCTAATTGCGTCTTTAAGAGATCAGCAAGCGGACTTATACTATCATAAATATAATAGTTGCCCATCATTGCTAAACTTATTAACAATAATGCAGTCCACCTTAATAATGTTGAAGGCTGGGGTTTGATCAAAA
>DASVGS010000443.1:0-3632 GCA_036379435.1 Ignavibacteriaceae bacterium | reverse complement strand
AATTGAGGATGAAGTAACCGTAAAAATTTATGAAAATAAGAATCAGCAAATAAGATTAATCCCACAAAATAAATTGTATGAACCAATTGTAATTAAAAACAAAAATGAATTTTCTATTGTGGGTAAAGTTACTGGTGTTGTTAGGTGGTTAAATTAAAAAGGAGTATGAAATGAAAACAGAAATATTTGAAACGGCGATTAAGAATAGAAATCGTTTAAGATTTTTATACGGATTAAATGAAGTATTGATGGAACCCTATTATCTGACTGTTGAAAAGAATGGTTCTAAAGTAATTTATGGTCGGGTCTATCAATCCAGTGAAATTAAAAAATTTAATTACGGAAAAATTGCAAACATTAAAGTACTTGAGAAAAGAAAATTTTCTCCTGTTATACCAATTATTCCGCTTGCATCCTAAATAGGTGAAAATATGAATATGGAAAGAAGAAGAGAAATTGATTTATTGATTGAAGAATTTTGGAAAAAAGGTTATCTGACTTTATTTAGAAAATATGGAACATATCTTCCGGAGCCTTCTAATATTGGTGGTTTTGAGGTTGATGTTATTGCAAAACAAAAAGATAATTTTGCGATAGGTATTACATTAAGTGATCAGGATTTTAAAGATCCTGCATTTATAAAAAACAAACTTTCTTATCTTGCTCAAAGGCAATCAAGAGGAACAAATAAAAAGGTGCAGTTATTTGTTGGTGTTTCTATTATCAATCTAAAATTTGCAAAAGCATTACTGGATGAACTTGATCCTGAAACAAAAAGAAACATTAAACTCTTTCAGATAACAGAAAAACCTGATTTATTTAAACGCAAAGAACAAAAATCAGATAAAATTCTTTTTTCATAATTGAATCTATTCAGGGGCTGATGTATATCAGCCCCTACACCATCTAACTTATCCAAATTATCCCTAATTATTCTACCTTAGCAATATTTAGTTACCTTGACATTCGTGTTCGGTAAAATTAACTTTACACGCTTAATCAATAACAGGAATGGAATTTGAAAAAAAAAAGCTCCTCATCCGATGAGCAGATTAAGGAAGCACTAAAAAAATCGGGTGAAATTCCTAAACACATAGCCATTATTATGGACGGAAATGGGCGCTGGGCAAAAAAGAGGGGATTGCCGAGAGTTGCCGGACACAAGCGCGGGGTTGATACAGTTAAGGAAATAGTTGAAGCTTGTGCCGAAATAGGTGTTAAATTTTTAACTCTTTATACATTCTCTACAGAAAACTGGAAACGTCCTAAAGATGAAGTTTCTACTTTAATGAGGCTTCTATTGAACAGCTTAAGAGATCGAGTAAATGAACTTAATGATAATGATGTACGTCTCACTACTATCGGAAATACTCAGTCTTTGCCAATCGAAGTTCAAAAACAACTGAGTTCTGATATCGAAAGAACTAAGAACAATAAAAAAATGGTTTTAAATCTTGCTTTAAGTTATAGTGGAAGATGGGAGTTACTTGAAGCAATAAAACAGATAGCAGATTCTGCAGCAAAAAGTAAAATAAAAGTTGAAGATATCGATGAAAATCTTATATCATCTTTTCTTACAACAAAGGATATTCCCGATCCTGATTTAGTTATAAGAACCAGTGGAGAATTTAGGGTAAGCAATTTTTTGTTATGGCAAATAGCTTATTCTGAATTTATAATAACAGAAACGCTTTGGCCGGATTTTTCTAAATTTGATTTATATGATGCCATTAAAATATTTCAAACCAGGGAAAGAAGATTCGGAAAAGTGAGTGAACAAATAAAGAAGAAAGAAAAGGAAAAAGGTCTGGAGAATGTTCATTTCCTCCCCAACGAGATTGCTTAAATATTTTTTAGTTTTTTTTATACTGGTTTTTTCTACTGCAATCTTATCCCAGCAGAGAACAACTTACAAAATACTTGGAATAGCTGTTGAAGGTAATAAATCTTCTGATGCAAATACAATTATAGTCTCAACCGGATTAAAAGTAGGTGATGAGGTTCAGGTTCCTGGTGATAAAACGATTAATGCAATTAAAAATCTATGGGCATTAAATATTTTTTCTGATGTTCAGATACTGATTGATAAACAGTTAAGTGATGGCGTTTTCTTAATGATAAAAGTACAGGAGTATCCAAGGCTTGAAAAAGTAGTAATTGAAGGCAATGATGAAATCAGTTCGGATGATATAGAAAAAAAGATTACCTTTTTAAGGGGCTCGATCTTAAAACCTCAGGAAGTTGCCAAACTTATTCAAAGAATTAATGGGCTTTATGAAGAGGAAGGATATTTTAATACTGAAATTAAAGCTCTGTATTATAATTATTTTAATGCCGATACTATCGGAGAAAATATTTATGTAAGATGGCGTAATACAGCTGATCTGGCTGATGAGTATGAAGTTGAGTATGGCGGTACCGAAGCAAAATCCTCAAACCTGATTAATAAAATAAAAGATAGAATTCTTCTTAAAATTAATATTAAAGAGGGTGAAGAAATAAAAGTTAGGGAAATAAGTTTTACCGGTAACAGTGCATTTGATGATGGTGATCTAAGAAGTGAAATGAATGAGATTTCTGAAACCAAATGGTGGAAGTTTTGGGGCGGTGGAAAATTTGATCCTAAAAAATATAAAGAGGACAAAGAGTCTATTATAAAATTTTATAAGAAAAACGGTTACAGGGATGCTGAAATTCTTTCGGACACTTTGATCTATTCTAATGATAAAAGAGATCTGAAGATAGTAATGGATGTTTATGAAGGGCCACAGTACAAATTAAGAAATGTAAATTGGGAAGGTAATACCGTATATCCCGCTGAAGTATTAAATGAAAGGTTAGATTTTGCCAAGGGCGATGTATATGATTTGGAAAAATTCGAACAAAATTTACGTGGGAATGAAAAACAATCTGATGTTTCAGCCTTATATCTTGATAACGGATATTTAACATTTAATCTACAGACAAAAGAAAATAAAGTTGATGATGATTCAATTGATGTTACCATACGGGTGGAAGAAAGAAATCAATTTAGAATTGGCAGAGTGGATATTTATGGTAATGATAAAACTAAAGAAAAAGTAATTCGAAGAGAACTTTATACAATTCCTGGCGACTATTTTAATCGAGGCTTATTATTCCGCAGCGTACAAAATCTTGCAAACCTTCAATACTTTAATGTTGAAGAACTTTATGGACCCGAAGGTATCAGTACAAAACTTTCCAGCGACAGCACTGTAGATGTTGGATTTAAAGTTTCAGAAAAATCAAGCGATTACTTAAACGCTTCAGTTGGATACAGCGGCAGCTTTGGATTTAGTGGTGCTGTTGGCGTTACACTTACAAATTTTTCAATCGCTGAACCATTCAGACTCGGCGGTGGACAGGTGCTTAGTTTTAACTGGCAGTTTGGTGTAGGTAGTTTATACAGGACCTTTACTTTAGGTTTTACTGAACCCTGGATGTTTGATACCCCAACTTCCGTAGGCGCTGAACTGTTTGATACAAGACAGCAGTACGTATACGACCTTCGTCAATCAGGGGCAACTATTAGAGTTGGTAGAAGATTAAAATGGCCTGATGATTTCTTTTATATTCAGGGGCGATTCAGATATCAATACAATAATGTAATA
>DASVGS010000442.1:0-6526 GCA_036379435.1 Ignavibacteriaceae bacterium | reverse complement strand
AGAAAAAATAAATTTGATTTTGATGATTTTCTTAAGCAAATTAAAGTCATCAAGAAAATGGGTTCTTTAACATCATTGCTTGGTATGATTCCTGGTCTGAGTGCACAAATGAAAAATGCACCGGTTGATGATAAAGCTTTAGTTAAAGTTGAAGCAATTATCAATTCAATGACCATGGAAGAAAGAAGCACTCCTAAACTTTTAAATGGCAACAGGCGCAAAAGAATTGCCAGGGGAAGTGGAACTTCCATACAAGATGTTAATCGATTGGTTAAGCAGTTTAGTGAAATGCAGAGAATGATGAGCAGTCTTAGTAAAAAAGGAATGCCGGGTTCAATGCGAAATTTTAAATTTAATTGATAAATGAGATATAATATCCGGAGGATAATAACTTGGCTGTTAAGTTAAGATTAAGAAGAATGGGTAAAAAGAAACAACCCATCTATAAAGTTGTTGCTGCAGATGCCAGATCACCAAGAGATGGTAAATTTCTTGAAGCTGTTGGTATATATAATCCACTTACAAATCCACATACAATAGATTTGAAGGAAGATAGAGTAAACTACTGGTTGGATAATGGTGCGCAGCCAACAGACACAGTAAAAAGTTTATTGAGCCAGACAGGAATAAATCTGAAAAGAGATATTGTAAAACGTAAACTTTCTGATGAAAAAGCCGAGGCATTGTTAAAAAATTGGCAAAGTCTTAAGGAAGTTTCTGCTACGAAAAAATCTGGCAAAAAGAAGAAAAAAGCTGATTCACAAGAAGCTAAGACAGAAGAGCAACCGGCAAGTTAATTTGCTGTTAGCTTAAAATTATTGAATGGAGGTACAGCAGAAGTTAAGGGTGTCACTTCTGAGTTAGACACTTAATAAGATTAATATCTTATTAAAACTGTACATAACTACTTATTCACCCGGGTTCATTTTAGGAGGCTTCTATTATGAAAGAGTTCATTGAGTTCATTGCGAAACAACTGGTTGATAACCCAGATGGCGTTGTTGTTGAAGAGAAACTAACCGAAGAAAAAAAGGTTGTTTTATCTTTAAAAGTTCAGGCAGATGATATCGGTAAAGTGATTGGCAAGCAGGGTAAAACAGCCCAGGCAATGCGTACACTTTTAACTGCTGTTTCTGCAAAAGAAGGAAAAAGAGCTATTTTAGAAATTGAAGATTAAGCATTCAGTAGTATAATTGAATGATTTTTATCTTATAGCAAAAATTCTTTCTGCTGGAAAAAACGGTTTTCTTAAAGTTCAATTGATGCCAGGTTTCAGTGTAAATTCTGTTACCTTTAAATTTTTGTATGTTGATTTCTGGAATCAGAAAAAAAAAATTGAACTTGAAGAAACATTAGAATTAAAAAATTCAGTCTTTTTTAAATTCAAAAATTTTGAAGATGAAAGAGAAACTTCAGTTTTTATTGGCAGAGATATTTTTTTAGATAGTTCAGAGTATGAGAAACTTGATCAGAAAATCCTTCTGGAATACAATTTAGAAGGATTTAATGTGTATAAAGGGGATGAACTAATAGGAGTAGTAACTAATTGTTTTGAAACTCCTGCAAATCCGGTTATAGAAATTAGCCGGGTAAATGGAAGTGAAATTCTAATTCCCTATGTTCCTTCAATTTTTGAAAACATTGAAACCGAAACTAAGATAATTAGAATAAAAGTTGATTTTGGACTTGATGATGATGAGGATTGATATAATCTCGGCAGTTCCTGAACTTCTTACTAGTCCTCTTAACACAAGTATTCTAAAAAGAGCTCAGAATAAAAAAAAGGTAAAGATAGAAATTCATAATCTGCGTGATTATGCATTTGACAAGCACAAACAAATTGATGATAAACCATTCGGCGGCGGCGCCGGAATGGTATTAAAACCTGAACCGTTCTTTGAGTGTATTGAAAAATTAAAAAGTATTCATAAATATGATCACATAATTTTTACCACAGCAAAAGGTAAATTATTTGATCAGAAATATGCAAACAAGTTATCGCTTGCAAAAAATATTTTGATTATTGCAGGACATTACAAAGATATTGATGATAGAGTTAGAGAATACTTTGCTACGGATGAAATATCAATCGGTAATTATGTGTTAACCGGAGGAGAATTACCCGCACTTATTATTGCAGATGCTGTAATAAGATTGATACCGGGCGTTCTTAATGATAGTGAAGCAGCTCTTGATGATTCTTTTCAGGATGGTGATGTGGTTGAAGCACCATTTTACACCAGACCTGCTGAATACAGGGGTATGAAAGTTCCGGAGATTCTGCTTTCGGGCAATGAAAAAGAAATTAAAAAATGGAAACAAGAACAATCTAAAATCTTAACTGAAAAGTGGAGAAAATATAATAATTAGTGGAGTATGAAATGATCGACATAAATAAAATAGCACCAGACCAGATTAAAACTGATATGCCTGATTTTAATCCCGGGGATCACATTCGTGTTCAGGTTAGAGTTATTGAGGGTGACAAAGAAAGATTACAATCATTTGAAGGTGATGTAATTAGTGTTAGAGGCTCAGGGTTGAATAAAACTTTTACTGTCAGAAAAATGTCAAGCGGTGTTGGTGTTGAAAGAATATTTCCTTTTAACTCTCCCAAAATTGCAAAAGTAGAAGTAATTAAGCAGGGTGACGTTAGAAGAGCAAAATTATTTTATCTCAGAAATCTTTCTGGTAAAGCAGCAAGAATTAAAAGTAAAAAATCTTAATAAAAATTTTTATTCGGTAGCCGCTAAAATAAGCGGCTTTTTTATTTTATGAATACAAAAATAATTTTACCTCAAAACGTTTTTTCAAAAATATTTCTTTCAGAATTAAATCTGGATGATAATTACAAAATAGAGTTTCAACCTGCGTCAGTTATATCACAAAAATTAACTTCTGATGAAACCGCAATAGGGCTCATTCCAACTTTAGATTTACTTGCTTTTAAGGAGCTGTTTGTGTCATCTAAAATTGGTTTATCATTTAATGCACTGTTGTCAAATTCATATATTCACTTTAAAGATGGACAGAAATCCCTGGATGAAATATTCCTTTTGGGTGATGTAACTACTAATGAAATTATTCTGAGTAAAATTTTATTTAAAGAGTTTTATGACGTTGATGTTACGCCCACATTAGTTAAAGATAAAAATTCTCATTTGAATGATAACACCATTATAGTTGGTGATGAAAACTACGAGAAAGAACTTTTTCTAAATGGATTGAGTTTCGCCGAAGAAATGATCGAACTGTTAAATGCCCCCTATGTAAATTTTGTTCTTGCAAGCACTTCAGAATCAAATCTAAAATATTTTTCTGATACACACAGAGATAATTTTTTAATTGGTCATAAAGAAGATTATGCTGATTTATTAAAGGATTTTACAAAAACTTCTTTAGATTTTATTTCAGTAAATATTCAACATATTGTGTATGATCTTGAAGATCAGGACCTTGAAGGGATTAAAACTTTATTGGAACTACCATTTCTGCATGGTATCGTAAAAGATATGATTGAAATTAAATTGGTATAAATCCAGGCGCTCTTAAACAAAGCACGTTGATTTACTTTTTTACTTATCCAGATTCAATTCTTAATTTTACTAATCTTGCTGCTGCTAAGATAATTTAAAAATTGTTTACGGGCAGATATAACCTCATTATGGGTAAGATCTGTATGAATAAATATCAATCGATTATTTATTAAATCACTCGGCTTTAGTTTTAACTCTTCCGTTTTTAAATATGGGATCTGCCAGGCAGTTAAATCATTCATCAAATTTTCAGATTCCTCTTTCGTCCCACCATTATCAGTATAGATATCAATAAATCTTCCGGAAAAATTATTTATCCAGAAAGAAAATTTTTCTACTTGTCCGTAAAGTGCATCAAACAAAATCACATCAGAAATATTTGAAGTTAAACCACCACGAATTAAACAAAATGATATTACCCGATATACTCCGCTGTGTCCCGCTAAAATAATATCTCCAACTTTATAGGAGTTTAACTTACCGGTTCGCTTTAAATATTTTAAAACATCATTAATAAGGTTTTTTAATCCATCCTTTTCCTCCTACCTGCCGCCAAAAGAATCGGGTGAGTTTTTAGGACCTTCAGGGAAAACAAAAATTGCGTTGGTATTACTTTCGCTAAATTGTTCAATAAGATTAAACTGCGCACATGCACTATCAATGTTATTATTCCATCCATGGAAATAAATAACAAAATTTATTTTTTCTTCTTGTCTAAATCCTTTTGGAATAAAAATTAAAACACTGCTATCACTGTAATGTTCTTGAGCAGAATATATTTTATCATCATAAACATGCCCATTTTTTCTATCGGGGTGCGGGAATGGTGCAGAGGTAAATTGTGGAACAAACATCTCACCAAGTGACTGGTATCTTTCTGTAAGCGATTGTGAGAATGATATTTTAGTTAAAGCTATAATTAAAACATATATGAAGATAAAATATTTATTCATAGCCTATTGAGTAGTATTAAAAAACTGCCACCAGAGATTTAGCGGCAGTTTTAATAAAAATAATGATTTAACGATTTACTAGGTTAATTAATATTCAATTTAAATCTCTACGTGACTAACACTGATTACATTTTCATTTTCGCTAATTTGTTTTAGCATTTCAGCAGTAGCAGCAGATTGTAATTTCATAGTACAGCAAGCAGCAATACCGCCTTCAAAAATTATATTTTCAATTTCCTCAATGTTGATCTGTCCGCCTCTTATTACATCAAGTACACTTGCAAGCACACCCGGTTTGTCATAATGTTTTACTACTAATTGATAATGTGCATCGGTAATTTTAGCTCTGTTAACCCAATGATCAATTACTCCGCTGTGTACAAATTTTTTGATTATGTTTATAGTTTCTTCAGCAACAGCATCCTGTGCCTGTTCGGTAGATGCACCAATATGATGTGTAACATAAATATTAGGATTATTCATCAATTTGGATGAAACTTCTCCCGATTTTCCTTCCGGTTCACCTTTAAATACATCGCAGGCGTAACGAATATTTTTTTCTTTAATTGCTTCAAGAAGGTCATCTTCAACAACCACGTCGTGTCTTGATGTATTAACTAAATATGCGCCGTTCTTCATATAACTTAACATCTGTTTATTAAACAACCCTTTTGTTTGTGGAGTAGCAGGGAGGTGTATTGTAACTATATCGCATAATGGTAAAAGCTGATCCATTTCACTGAAATCTTTTATCTGTACGCCTTCTATTCTGGTAATATCCTTTCCATAAACATTCATTTCAAATGCAATTGCACGTTTAGCAACTTCTTTCCCAATATTTCCAACACCAATTAAACCAAGTGTTTTTCCTTTTAATCCTTTTCCCTTTGAGTATTTGTCTTTGTTCCAAACACCTTTATTAAAATCAGCAACGTTATCAGGTATAAAACGATCAAGAGAAATCATTAATCCGATAGCAAGTTCAGCTACTGCAACCGCATTCATACCAGGACAGTTGGTTACATATATTCCTTTTTTATTTGCAGCAGCTATATTGATATTATTTACACCAGAACCGGCGCGAATTATTAAATTAAGTTTATTACTTGTATTAATCGTTTCCTCGTTTACTATTGTTGAACGCACTACAATTATATCTGCATCTTTTGCTGCTTCAGGAAGATCTTTCTCTCCAAGTTTGGGATTGTATATTACTTCAAGATCTAGATCTTTCATTTGCTGGATATATTTATCCGGAAATTTATCTGCTACTAATACTTTTAGTTTCATTTTAACCTCTATTATTTTATGTTAGATGTCATCCTGAGCCTGTCGAAGGATGACTCACTATTTTATTAATCTAAATTCAAACTTCCTCCCTCGACTGCGCTCGGGATGAAGTTACTGCGTTATTGAACTTTAGTGCTATGGCTTGCCCGGAAAAGATTCTACAAATTTTATTTTTATATCGGGGAATGAATCAACAATTTTAATTTTTACATCAGGAAACGATTCAACTATCTGCCACTCCCCGCAATCATCCGGAAATGAATTTACAAGTTTAACTTTAAGATCGGGAAAAGAATCTACTATCTGAACTTTTATATCCGGAAATGATTCTACAAATTTTACTTTACCGTAAAGAGGAAAATCATTAAATGTACAGTTCTCAAAATCTATTTTGTTTTTGTCTTGAGCCATAAGAACGGGACTGACAGTAAGAGTCAATAAAATAATTTCAAATGTTTTTATTAAATGTGTTTTCATAACTACTCTGTCATTCCCGCGAACCTACCTGCGGTAGGCAGGAGCGGGAATCTTTAACTTCAAATATAAAATGGATTTCCACTTTGGTGGAAATGACTTAAATCAAATTTAACTATCAATATAATTTGCTATATGAAAAATAGATTGCTTCGTCGTAGAACTCCTCGCAATTACATACGCGAGTAACTACTTTAACATTGGAATTTTAACATTCCATTTTTTTGCATTATCAATCGCCTGTTTATAACCGGCATCAGCGTGACGTACTAT
>DASVGS010000441.1:0-3716 GCA_036379435.1 Ignavibacteriaceae bacterium | reverse complement strand
GTTTGATGAAAATCCATTACAGAAATCAAAATATTTTGCTGTAGGCAGTGATGTATTTAAAACTCCTTCAAATCCTGTAGAAGTTCAAAATTCTAATCTTAGGGGCGAAGAACAAGGTGCAAAATTTATAGTTATAACCAGCAAGGAATTTAAAGACGCTGCAAACAATCTAAAAAATTATAAAGAAAACCGGGCCCCGGTAACAATATCAACTTTTGTCGCTGAGGTTGATCAGATTTATAATGAATTTTCCGGCGGGATGTTGGATCCAACAGGAGTTCGTGATTTTATTAAATATGCATTTGATAATTGGATAATCAAACCGCAATATGTTTTAATGTTTGGAAAAGGAACTTATGATTATAAAAATATTGAAGGATATGGTGATAACTTTGTTCCTACCTGGCAGTCCGAAGAGTCTTTAATATTGGTTAGCGGCGGAGACTCATATACCACCGATGATTTTTTTGTCCGTGTTTCCGGTCCTGATTTTAAGCCGGACTTAGCTTTAGGAAGAATTACGTGTGCAAATCAAAATACAGCTAATCTTATGGTTAATAAGATTGAGGACTATGAGGTAAATCAGGTTAGGGGTGATTGGAGAAACCTGATTACTTTGGTTGCTGATGATGGTTTAAAATCCGATGGAACTTATGAAGGTGATTTGCATACCAAGCCATCAGAAAATTTAGCTAATATTTATTTTCCAAAATCTTTTAACTTTAATAAAATTTACAGTGCTGCTTACCCGGATGTAATTACCGGGCAGGGAAGAAGAAAACCTGAAGTTAACAAAGCAATACTGGATGCAATAAATTCAGGAACATTATTTTTAAATTATTTTGGACATGGCAGTCCCGAACTTTGGGCACACGAAGTTATTTTTGAGAAAAGTGTTGTTTTACCTCAATTAAAAAATGATAAATATTTTTTCTTAGGCGCGGCAACATGCGATTTTGGATACTTTGACATTCCTAATTATCAAAGTGCGGCAGAGGCTCTTATGTTTTTACCAAATTCAGGAGCAATTGCATGTTTTACAGCTTCAAGATTAGTTTTTGCAGGATCGAATGAAGCTTTAATGTATAGGTTCGTAGATAGTCTATTTAATTTTCCAAAGGATACTTTAAACCATAGTATTACGATTGGAAAAGCAGCATTAATGTCTAAAAACACATCAGTCAATGATCAAAAATATAATATTCTTGGCGATCCTACTTTAAGATTATTGGTTCCGCAATATGTTGCATCTATAGATTCAATTAATGGCAGTGATTTATCAGTTGATGTTCAAATAAAAGCATTAAGCAAAACTTCGATCGAAGGGACTATTCTTAAACCCGATAATACTCCGTGGACTGATTTTAATGGCGAAGGATTTCTTACTGTTTTTGATTCTGAGAGAAGAGTGCTTTTATCCGCCATTGGAAATTTTCCGGTGAATATGCCGGGTGGATTAATTTTTAACGGCAGGGTTTCTATCAATAATGGTAAATTTTCTGAAAATTTTATTGTTCCCAAAGATATCTCCTACGAAAATAAAAATGGTAAAGTTATCTTATACTTTTTAAATAGTACTGTGGATGGACTTGGATATACAAATAAAATAATTGTCGGTGGTACCGATAGTTCTGTTGTTAATGATGGCAAAGGACCTGATATAGAAATTTATTTTGATGACGTGGCTTATAATAATGGTTATCTAGTAAATCAAAATCCAAATTTAATTGTTAAGCTATCTGATGAGACCGGTTTAAATACTACGGGTACAGGTGTTGGTCATAAACTGGAAGGTGTCTTAAATCAACAGCTTACAAATCCCATAGATTTTACAAATTATTTTACCGGTGATCTGGATGCCGGTGGAAGATCTGGCTCTATCAATTATAAATTTTCTGCTCTTGAAAACGGTGATCATGAATTACTTGTAAAAGCATGGGATGTGTTCAATAATTTATCAGAACAAAATACTTTTTTTACAGTTGTGGATGGAAATGATCTGGTGATAAGGGATATTTATAATTATCCTAATCCATTCAGTGATAGAACACAATTTACTTTTCAGCAGAACTTATCAAAGCCAATCGATGTAAAAATAAAAGTTTATACTATTGCCGGAAGATTGATAAAAGAAATCGAACAACAAAACATTAATGATAAATTTGTGGTTGTTGATTGGGACGGCAGAGATGCAGATGGAGATCAAATTGCTAATGGTACTTATCTATATAAGGTAATAATAAAATCTGTTGACGGTGAGTATAGTAAAAGTGTACTTGGTAAATTGGCGGTGATTAAATAATACTGTATAAAAATATGTGTTTAATATATAAGTAATTAGTTATATTTAACGATTACAAAATTGATAAGAATTCTTAATAAATATATTTATCTCGGAGGATAAAAATGAAAATAATTCTCAGGCTAATGATGATCAGCATGCTGTTTGGGGTATATGCCAAAGTATCGTATGCACAAGGTGAAGCTGCTGTTCCTTTTCTATTGCTTGCACCGGACTCCCGAGCTGGTGGTATAGGTGAATCTGGTTCCGGTTTGGCAGATAACTCTGCTGCAATTTTCTGGAACCCTGCAGGAATCGCTTTCCTGACAGGAACTGAAGTAAGTATTACTCACAGTAATTGGCTTCCTCAGTTTAATCTGGATCTTTTTTATGATTACCTGACTTATAGACAGTATTTTGAAGAACTGAATGGCAGTATAACAGGCAGTATAACTTATATGAATTTTGGAGAGTTCGTACGAACAGGTGAAGCTGATCCAACACCGATTGGAACTTTCAGATCCTTTGATGCGGCTCTTACTTTAGGATATGCAACTAAGCTGTCGAATGATTGGGGATTAGGATTTAACTTCAGATTAATTCACAGCCGATTGTCTGATCAACCAACAGCAGAAGAACAGGGAAGTGGTGTTGCAACTTCTGTAAGTTTTGATATAGCTACAATGTGGCGTCCTGAAAAATTTGTGCTTCCACTTATTGATGAAGATATTGGCGGCAAATTCAGCCTCGGTATTAATTTAAGTAACCTGGGTCCAAAAATTTATTATATTGATAAGGCACAAGCAGATCCTATCCCAACAAATTTTAGATTAGGATTTGCATACAAAGTAATTGATGATGAATTTAACAGTCTTATTTACACATTGGATTTCAGTAAATTATTAGTTCACAGAGATTCAACTGCATCAGATGAATTTTATAAAGCAATTTTTACAGCCTGGGCTGATGAATCCTTTAAAAATGAATTAAGAGATATTGTTACATCGATGGGACTTGAATACTGGTACGGAACACCGGGCGATTTTCTCTTTGCTCTTCGTACAGGGTTTTTCTATGAAGATCCATCATACGGTAACAGAAAATTCTTAACGTTTGGTGCCGGTATCCGTTATGATATTTATGGTTTTGATTTTAGTTATATAACCACATCTGTGTTTAAAGGCGGAGAAAACCATCCGCTGTCTGATACACTAAGATTTACTGTCCTCATTGGTTGGGGTGCAGTTCCTGAATCAACTAGAGGATTACCAAGGGGAATCTAATTTCTTATGCTTAAAAATGTTCTAACTCTGGCAATCAGTTTAATAACTTTGGGCAGTATATCTGCCCAAAGTTTTATCGGAAAAATAAATCCATATCCAAATCAAAGAACTTCTAATCTGGCCGATGATACTGTTAAAATCTTGGCTGTGAT
>DASVGS010000440.1:0-2342 GCA_036379435.1 Ignavibacteriaceae bacterium | reverse complement strand
ACAGTATTGGATTCAACTCACCCGCAAGTTGTTATGAATTATGCAAAAAAATTTAATCCCGTAACCACGTTATATATAGTTTCAACAAAATCAGGTGGAACAGTTGAGACATTTTCATTTATGAAATTTTTTTACAACTATGCATTGCATATCCTTGGTAAAGAAGAAGTTGGTAAACATTTTGTTGCAATTACTGATCCAGGCAGTGGTTTACAAAAAGTTGCTGAAGAGTTAAAATTTAGAAAAATATTTTTGAATGATCCTGACATCGGTGGAAGATTTTCTGCTCTTTCATTTTTCGGGATGGTTCCTGCTGCACTAGTTGGTGTTGATGTAAAAAAATTATTGACAGATGCTCAAGAGCAAATTTCAAATTGTAAAAAATCAGGATCAGAAATTTCTGAAAATATGGCTGCAACCATAGGTTCGATAATGGGTGCATTGTACAAACATGGAATTGATAAACTTACTTTTATTATCTCACCTAAGTTTTCTTATATAGGCGCATGGATAGAACAACTTATTGCTGAAAGTACGGGTAAAATTGGGAAAGGAATCCTTCCAGTTGATTTAGAATCCATCGAATCACCGGAATATTATTCAACTGATCGTTTATTTGTTTACCTAAAACTAAAAGATGACATGACCTATAATCAAAAAGTAAATTCACTAAAATCAAAAGGATTTCCAATTTTAGAATTTGAAGTTGAAAGTATTTATGATTTAGGTAAGCAGTTTTTTCTGTGGGAATTTGCTACGGCAGTTGCAGGATGGGTTATGAATATCCAACCCTTTGATCAGCCAAATGTTGAACAAGCAAAAGTTGTTGCAAGAAAGATGATGAAGGAGTATGTAGATAATGGGAAGTTACCGGAGTTAAATCCGATTATCGAAGCGAACGGAATAAAGGTTTTTGGAGATAAAAAAGTAAAATCAATTGATGAAGTTTTAAACACATTTTTATCCGATTGTAAAGGCGGTAAAAATTATATTTCCATTCAGGCATACCTTGTCCCAAATTCTGAAATGACAGAAGCTTTACAAACTTTTAGAACGAGCATTCAAAAAAAATACAAAGTTGCAACTACACTTGGTTTCGGTCCAAGATTTCTACATTCAACGGGACAGCTTCATAAAGGTGATAGCGGTAATGGATATTTTATTCAGTTTGTTTCTAACATTGAAGAAGATTTGCCCATTCCTGAAAATCCCGGCGAAGAAAAGACATCGATTACTTTTGGAATACTTATAAAAGCCCAGGCTTTGGGCGATAGACAGGCACTAATTGATAATAAGAGAAAAGTTATAACTATTGATTTAGGACCCGATCCGATTCCTGCTTTACAAAAACTCTAAAACATTTAATTCATTCTGAGCATCTGATTAGACGGATGCTCAATCTCACACTCTCAAAATATTTTTAAATATAATTAATATTCAAGTTGATTTTTAT
Source organism: Ignavibacteriaceae bacterium (assembly GCA_036379435.1). Taxonomy (GTDB): domain Bacteria; phylum Bacteroidota; class Ignavibacteria; order Ignavibacteriales; family Ignavibacteriaceae; genus IGN3. Next base: position 889 of record DASVGS010000440.1, on the reverse strand, counting down.
AAATAACTTATCGTATATTTACGATGAACGATTAAGGAATTATTATTATGGCTGTATCTAAAAAGGAAGAATTTACAACGGAAGAAATCTGGCTGGCAGATGTTGCCAAATCTCTTTCTCACCCGGCAAGAATAAAAATATTAAAAATGCTTAATGAGATGAACTCCTGTATGGTCGGAAGTTTAGTGGATAAATTACCATTAGCGCAAGCAACAGTTTCTCAGCATCTAAAGGAATTAAAACGGGTTGGGCTAATTGATGGTGAAATTGATGGGCCAAAAATTTGTTATTGTGTTAATGCTAAAGCATTAACAAAAGCAAAAAGTGCATTAGATAAATTATTTAATAAAATAGGTTGTTGTTGATAAAAAAAAAGGAGATAAAAAATGAAAACACAAAAAGAGAAGAAAAAAGTCATTAAGAATAATGATACACTAAATTCAAATGAAATAAAAAGTTCATCTTGCTGTGGACCAACCTGCTGTGACAATTCAAATAAAAAAGAAATAAATAAAAAGGGCAACTAAAATGAAAACTCCAGAAGAATTAAAAAACATTGTTAAAGAAAAATATGGTGAGATTGCTGTTTCCTCACCTCAATCTGGTTGCTGTGGAACTACTTCTTCCTGCTGTGGTGATTCATCAAATGTAGAATTCGTAATGATCGGTGACGAGTATAAAGATCTCAAAGGTTATGTCGCTGATGCTGATCTGGGATTAGGCTGCGGAATACCAACTGAATTTGCTGATATAAAGCCAGGAGATACGGTTGTTGATCTTGGTTCAGGTGCCGGTAACGATGTTTTTGTCGCCAGAGCAATTGTTGGCGATGAAGGAAAAGTGATTGGTATTGATATGACTGAACTGATGATCGAAAAAGCAAATAACA
>DASVGS010000439.1:0-3748 GCA_036379435.1 Ignavibacteriaceae bacterium | reverse complement strand
GGTAAAGGATTAATTGAAGGCCCAATTCCAAATGGCTCTTTTATTGCAACCACCCGGTTCAGTCACTCTGATAAAATTTTAAAAAAGTTTCTTAATGATGAATCAGTACCTGTAGATTTTTATGATCTTTCTGCAAAACTTAATTATTCAAGTCCTGATGTTTTCAACAATGCAAAATTTTCACTTTTCACTTTTTTAAGCAGTGATAATATTAAATATCCGGATAACATTCGTGAAGAATATGGATGGAAAAATTTTCTTTTGGATTTCGAATGGATCCAGATTTACGATGCACCTTTCTTTTCCAGACTGGCAATCTCAACAAGTAATTTTGAAGGCAAAATCATTCCTAATGAAAGTAACCTTAAACCAATAGATAATGAATTAAAAGATGTATCAATTACTTTTGATTTAAATGCAGTGCTTGATAGTAAGGATGAAATTGATGTAGGATTGCTGATCAAAACACTTGATACTCAACTATTGATGCAAAATAAAACCGGGGTAGAATCACAATTAGACAGATTTGCAGGTAATATAAGTATTTATGCAAAGTATAAATTATTAAGGTATGATTTTTTTGGATTAGATGTTGGATCAAGACTTAATGTTACAGGTTTAAATGCAAATTCAGCAGGTACTTTTGAACCAAGAGCAAGTTTTACTTTAAGAGCAACAGATAAACTTGCATTAAAAGGATCAGCAGGATTGTATCTTCAGGAGGTAACTGCTGTATCTGATGAAGATGAAATCATTTCTGTCTTCGATCCCTGGATACTTATTCCGGATTATCTGGATCCGGCTAAAGGAATAAGCTATTCCGCAGGCCTGGAGTATGATTTAAGTGATGAATCGGGTATACAAATTGAAGGATATTACAGAGACTCCAAAAATATTCCGATACTAAATCAGCAAAAAATTTATTCTGACGATCCCGATTTAATTTCAGGTACTTTAAATTCGTATGGCTGGGAGTTTGGATTTTATCTTCACAATTCCACTTATTCGATTTCAACTTCATACTCATTAAGCTGGGTTTACAAAACAGTTGATGATTATGTTTATTATCCAAAATATGATACCAGACATTCAGGTAATATATTATTAGAATATAATTTTGGCGGCAGCTGGAACTTGAGCGCAATCTGGTCGATTTCATCGGGGTTACCCTTTACACAACTAATTTCTTATTACGATAAATACAATATCGAAAATCCATTTGAGGTTGGAACAGGCGGAAATAGTTTTGTACAATATCTTGTTTTAGCTGATAAAAATTTAGGCAGGCTTCCGGCTTACCATCGGCTGGATTTTGGATTATCAAAAAAAATTATGGTTGGTCCAACTGTTTTAAGTTTTAGTTTGAATGTAATTAATGCATACGACAGGAAAAATATATTTTACTACGAACGCGATTCCGGCAGGCGTGTAAATATGTTACCATTTCTTTTTACTGCTACAGTAAAGGTAGAAATATGAAAAAATATATTTTAATTATTTCTATAATCAGTCTGTACTTCGTTGCTTGTGATGAATCATTTAATCCGTTTACAGAATTTAAACAGGATTATGGAGTTGCTTGTATACTCAGATCGGACACTACATTACAATTGTTATCATTAACTAAAAGTTATCCACAAAACTCTGCTTCAGGTTCATCTCCAATTTATTTGTTTGAAGAAAACGCAGATGTGCGTATCTGGTACCAGGATTCGGTTTATAGATTAAAAGATACATCAATTTATTCGCCGGAGACTCAGGATACTTTTAAATATTATTTTTCCAGAAAGTTTAAGATTGATTATTTAAAGGATGTTGAATTAGAAATATTATTAAATAACGGAAAGAGACTTAAAGCCTACAGCAAAACACCTGATGCTATTTTATTTAAAACCACAAGTGAAGTTTTAATTCCTCCGGTAAACAAAAGTGTCGTCCAATTATATTGGAGTTCGCAATCGCAGGAGTATTATTATTTGCCAAGACTTAGAATTAAATGTGAAAGAATTATTAATGGTTCAAAAGAAGTATTCTTTAAAGAACTACCAACAAGGTACGAAACTATAAATGGAGAACTGAAACCCATATTTCCTAAACCGTCAAAAAATCCTTCCATTGCGTTTCAGATGGAAGCAATTAATAAATTTTTAATGGACTACTCTAATTCTTTAACAGTTCCATCAGATGTTACCATTCATCAGATCCTTGATTTTCAGGTAATCACTTTTGATGCTGAAGTTTCACGTTATATTTCAGTTTCAAACAGCAGTTCAAATAATTTATCGATAAGATTTGATGAAGGTGATTATAGCAATATATCAGGTGGTCTTGGAATTTTTGGTTCGCAGGTTAATACAAAGTATACAAAGTTAAGATTTTTAGAAAATTACATCAGAGGATACAATTTTAAATTTTTATATGATTTATAAGTCAGGACTAAAATTAATTATGAGCAAAATATTTCAAATGTTTGCTCTAATATTTATAATATTAATTTCAGGATGTGATAAGCAAATTTCCACAAGTCCATTGGAGCCTGAACCTCAAAAAGGGAAAATAGTATTTGATTCGGATCCAAAGGGATTTTATATTTTTATTAATGGAAGAAATACAGGTTCGGTTACTCCCGACAGTCTAACTTTTCTGGACGAAGGTACGTACAATATATCTCTTAAAAAAAAATATTACAGAGATTCTGTTTTTTCATTATACTTACAAAAAGATGAAATTAAAAATCTTTCTGTAGATTTTATCCATAATCCAACCATGTATGGAAAAATTAATTTATTTACCATACCTGCCGGTGCTTCAATCAAAATATTTGATTCACTGCTTACTACAACAACACCAGATACAATAGAAAATTTGCTGCCGGGCGAATATACAATTACACTTTCTTATCCTCAGCACCGCTCAGTAAATTTTGATGCCATTGTAGAAAGCGGCAAGATGAACTTGTATTCGAAAATATTACAGGACACTTCTGTTTGGGTGGATTATCAGGTTTTTAATTCCGGACTTATCTCAAACAACCTTAAGAACATTGCAGTAGATCAGTACAATTACAAATGGATTGCTACTATTGATAAAGGAATAATGAAATTTGATGGCGCAAATTTTACTGTATTTAATACAACTAATTCAGGAATTCCATCAAACAGAATTAATACAATTAAAGTAGATAGAAACAGCAATATTTGGGTGGGAACTAATAATGGAATCGGAGTTTTCAACGGCAGCAGCTGGACAAATTACAACAAAGATAATTCCGCGTTGGGTTCGAATGATATTTTATCATTTGATTTTGATAACGAAGGGAACGTATGGGTAGGAACCTTTTTAGGTCTATTTAAATTTGATGGCATAAACTGGACACGATATAACGATGCTGATTACAATTTATGGACGAATGATTTGAAAGTAAGCCAGGATAATTCCATCTGGTTAGCTACTAACAGCGGAATAATAAAATTTAATAATGAAATTCTAACTTACTTTCCAGACTCAATATATCTTTATCCAACCAAAACTGTGTCTGCAATAGATATAGATGTAAACGGAAATATCTGGAGTTGTCATCAGAATTTTAATGGAAAACGAAACGGTGTTTCTATTTTTGATGGAACAAGTTTTATAAATAAATATTATGGTTCTTCAATCAACGTTTTAAATGATATTTTTATTGATCAAAACAATCGTAAATGGATATCCACAAATGAAGGTTTAGTTCTTGTATCTCAGACCGGAA
>DASVGS010000438.1:0-3259 GCA_036379435.1 Ignavibacteriaceae bacterium | reverse complement strand
TTCAATCTTGCAAACTCAATTTGCTGCGGGTGATGAATTTCGAGTTCATTCAAAAACCAATCATACAATGGTCTGTGAACTTCAAATTCCAGTGTGCAGATTGAATGTGTAATCCCTTCGATAGAATCCTCAAGTCCGTGTGCCCAATCGTAAGTAGGATAAATGCACCATTTATTTCCTGTCCGATGATGATCTGCGTGAATTATCCGGTACATAACAGGATCACGTAAAAGCATATTTGGAGATGCCATATCTATTTTAGCCCGGAGTACTTTTTCTCCATTCTGGAAATCACCTTTTTTCATCTTTTCAAACAACTCAAGATTTTCCTGCACGGATCGATTACGATTCGGACTTTCCTTCCCTGTTTCTGTAATCGTTCCCCTTAATCCTCGCATTGTTTCAGGATCTGAATCATCAACATAAGCTTTACCTTTTTTGATAAGCTGAACAGCCCATTCATACATTTTATCAAAATAATCTGAGGCATAAAATATTCGATCTTCAAAATCACCGCCAAGCCATTTTACATCTTCAACAATTGAATCCACATATTCCTGATCCTCTTTAACGGGATTTGTGTCATCAAATCTTAAATTAAACTTACCATTATAGTCACGTGCAATCCCATAATTCAGACAAATTGATTTTGCGTGTCCTATATGAAGATAACCGTTTGGTTCCGGAGGAAATCTTGTGTGAACTTTTCCGTTCCATTTATTGGTTTTAAAATCTTCATCAATTATTTCATAGATAAAGTTTTTAGATTTTTCTTTTGAAAAGTTATTTGTGTTTGCTGTGTTGTCTTCCATAATTCCGATTATAATTGTTGAATGCAAAAATAAAGAAAGATGGAGTAAACCGTAAGTGTATCTAAGTAATTAAATGATGAAGAAGTGTAAAATGAAGGAATGTAATATTTAGATTCAGGACGAGAGCAGTATAATTTATACCCGTCCTGATACTTTATATATATTCAGCAACTGGAGAAAATATTCTATTTTATTTCTATCCAGGATATTAGGAATTTTTTTAAAGTTTGAATAAACTTTTGTTATACCTGTAAGTCTGCCAAACTCATTAACCATTTTCTGGATAATCTTTCCGTCATCTTCAATTTCGTAATGACCATCCTGCCCAATGTAAGTTTTGCTCATAAATTCTCCCGATTTATTTAGTCAAAAATTATGTTTTCTGGTTTATCGATAACCTCTATATATGAAATTTCAGGAATATTATTTTCTTCAAGAAGATCTTCAATTTCTTCTTCGCTGTAGTCATCTACATTCTCCCATTTACTAACTAACAAATAAACATCTTTAACTTGCTGATGTTTTTTTGTTTTTGTTTTGTAACCTTTTTTCATGATAGCTCCTTTTTGTTTAATGTATATGTTACAATCACTATGCCAAAAACGGTAAGCAGCATATTGTACAAAATTTTAAAAAAAATTATTGTACTTTTAATAATTCTACTAATGGTGCACCAATGTATTGGTTAGTTACATTAAGTTATTTATCTTTTGCCCACAAATTTTGATTATTTGCCGAAATGGCGGAATTGGTAGACGCGCTGGACTCAAAATCCAGTGGGGCTTACACCTCGTGCCGGTTCGAGTCCGGCTTTCGGTACTTGCGCCTCCTTTTAGGAGGCTTTTTATTATTTGATTGCAATTTTAACTTAATTAAAGAATCTGTAAGAAAATTTTACATTATTGAAGACTGATCTAAAAAAAATATTCTCAATAATTCTTGTTGCTGTTATTATCTCATTAGTGTACAACCATTTTAATGGGAATGGATTGCCACTTTTAAGGAGTGAAAGAATTTTAGCCTGGGAAAGTGACTCGCTTTCTGTTAGTGAACAAATTGATTCCACTAACCTTGATTCAGTTTTGCCTGATAATAAAAAAGATTCTGTTTCAGAAAACACGACAAATAACAAACAAATTATTGATGCATTTAATCAGCCTAAAGCTATTAATTTAAGTTTAGCGTACAAACTTTTTAAAGAAGGAATTCAATTTATTGATGCTCGCCCACCTGAAGAGTATAATGAAGGACACATAAAAGGAGCTTTAAATATTCCATTTTATGGATCTGAAAATTATCTTAAAACAATTAATAGTCTAGATAAAACTAAACTAATTGTTACATATTGTAGTGGAGCGGATTGTGATATCAGTACACTTTCGGGAGATGAACTTTTTAGCATGGGCTTCAAAAAGGTTTATGTTTTTGTTGGCGGATTTGAAGAGTGGGTAAAAAATAAATATCCAATAACTAAAAATTAATTTTTATGAAAAATTTCTATTCAAATAGATATTTACTTCTTTCCCTACGATTAGTTATCGGTTTTATTTTTATTTATGCCGGTGCAGAAAAAATTGCAGATCCTGAATCTTTTGCCATCTCAATTTCTAACTATCGTCTTTTACCTGCAATTACATTAAATTTTTTAGCTGTTACTCTACCCTGGATTGAACTTGTTTCCGGAGTACTATTAGTTTTTGGAGTATCGGTAAAAGAAAACTCAGCAATTATTTTTTCCATGTTATTGGTCTTCACAATTGGAATAGTGATTAGTTTACTTAGAGGATTAAGTATTGATTGCGGTTGTTTCGGTAAAGGAACCCAAATTGGATTACTTAAATTAGGTGAAAATTTATTAATGCTGGTTGGTTTATTTTTATTAATTGTTTTCGGATCAGATTTATTAAAGTTAAGAGATGAATAAGTAATCAGTTCTTAGGTAAATCTTTATTAATAGTTTCTATTGTATCCCGCAAAACTCCAAGAGATCGCTGACTTAAAAGATCAATCTTTATCAATCCTAAATCTTCAATTGAGTACATATCTGGTTGAGTGATGATCAAACCTAAACCCTTATTTTTTGCATACTCAAGTGCACAATAGTCTGTAATTTTTGTTGGAGTAATTACTATTCCGCTTGGATGTATACTTAAGTGTCTGGGATATTTTGCAATTCTTGAAGCAAAGCCAATAATTGTTTTCCACGGTTCTTTTTCAAATTCCAAACTGCGGGATTCCGGAAAAATATCTCTTAACTTTGTAAGATTTGCAGCATCTGTCCAAGGAATTTTTTTGCTGTATTTGGATATTTCACGATCTGAAAGACCAAATGCTTTAGCAGTTTCTCTAAATGCAGATCTGGCTCTGAACGTTATTATCGTCGATATCATTGCAACTTTTTCATAACCGTATTTATCAAAAACATATTTAACAATTTCATCCCGTTC
>DASVGS010000437.1:0-4589 GCA_036379435.1 Ignavibacteriaceae bacterium | reverse complement strand
GCGGTGTGTGGATATTCACCGCTCTTCTTTTTAATCTTTTCCTTTACTTTTATCTTGAAGACGGGCACGTTAAAGCACTTGAATTCCTAACCGGATATATCATAGAAAAATCTCTTTCTGTGGATAATCTTTTTGTTTTCCTTATGATTTTTAGTGTGATGGATATTAAGCCCGAAAATCAACCGCACATTCTTAAGTGGGGAATTCTTAGCGCAATTGTATTTAGAATAATTTTTATTTTTGCTGGTGTAGCTCTAATCAATATTTTTCATCCAATTATTTATTTATTTGCTGTTATTTTGCTGCTGGCATCTTATAAAATGGCTTTTGGCGGTGAGCAAAAAATTGATGTTGAAAATAACTGGCTTATAAAAATTGCAAGAAAGTATTTTAAACTTAATACTTCTTACGAAGGTAAAAAGTTTTTTATAAAGATTAATAAAAAATTTTATGTTACTACAACATTCCTTACACTTCTTTTAATTGAATCTTCCGATATAGTTTTTGCAGTCGATTCAATCCCTGCAATAATCGCAATAACTAAGGATACGTTTATTATAATATCTTCAAACATTTTTGCGATACTTGGATTGCGTGCATTGTACTTTGCACTGGCTGGACTGGTTGATTTATTTGTTTATCTAAAATATGGTGTTGCAATAATTCTTTTTTATGTGGGTATTAAAATGCTTCTGTCTGAAATTTATAAAATACCGACTGAAGTTTCACTCGTGATAATTATTTTGTTTCTAAGTGGTTCAATTCTGCTTTCCCTCGTTAAACGAAATCGATTTAAACACTAATCCAATTGTGTGTACAGTTACTGCAAAAGTTAATCCTAAAAGCATCGGTTCAATTTCAGCAATCCAATTATATTCAATATAATTTCTTAAGAGTAACCAAATAGTACTAACAATTACTGCCCCTATCATCTCCAAAATAATAATTGATGAAGAAACCCGGATTACCGGATAATACGCACTTATAACCGGAAGGATAATTCCCGGAATAAACAAGGAACCAATTGTATACCATATTTCAACTACAGAAGGAATTAAGTAAGCAATAATAATTGATAAAATTCCTGATGCTACTAATCCGATTACTGTATAATATTTAACTTTATTCTCAGAGGAAGTATTGGAAATCTTAAAAATAAAATCTCTTCCAATGGTTGTTGCACTTAAGAACAGAAAACTGTTTAAGGTTGATATAATTGTTGCAAAAAGTGCTGCATAAAATATTCCTTTTAATCCTGATGATAAAACCTTTTCAGCCAGTAATGGAAAAGCCTGAACTGGTTTTTCAAGATCAGGAATTATTGCCCGTGCAAATAACCCGGTTGTTGTTGTCAGAAAATCAAATAAAGCAAAGAATAAAATTGAGATTAAAATTCCATTACGTGCCACGTTACCATTTTTTGCAGCATATGCCCGTTGATGGAACCCCGGATCAGCAAATGTCCAAAGGGCAATTAAAAACCATACAATTAAAAATCCCGGTGAAGAATTACCTGTTACAGTTAGATGAGATGGTGGCAGATTACTCTGCAGAAAAGTAATTCCACCAAATGATTCAATACAAACTATAAATATTAAAACAAAACCTAAAAACATTACAAAAAACTGGAATGCATCAGCATAAATGTTCGATCGAAATCCACCTTTAATTAAATATGATCCTGACAAAAGAAGGCTTAGTATTAACGAGATAAAAATATTTGTACCAAACACTAAAGAAATGAGATTAGCACTCATTAATAAATATGGTGCCGGAGAAACAAGAATAAACACAACAATAGCTGATATTAATCCGGCTTTTCTACCATAGACCTCAATTAATTTTTCTGGAATAGTAAAAAGTGAAGCTTCACGAATTTTTTTAGCAAAAAATAATGCAAATAAAAATGCAAAGAAGTAATAAGGAAATCCTTGTGTAAACCAGCTAACCAATCCATACCGATAAGTAAACTCGCCCACTCCGATTATTCCGCCATACCAGGTTGAAACTGTAGTTAATACAAAAAGAAATAAACCGACTTTTCTACCTGATAGTAAATAATCCTCAGAATTGGATAAAGTTTTTCTTGAGGAGAGAAAACCAACCAATAAAAGTAATAAGAAAAAAGTGACAATAATTATTATATCAAGATTGCTAAAAGAGATCATGCTTTTTCATAAAGTTAAAATCCCGGATCACAAAAACCACTCCGCCGCTAATCTTTAGAATAATATTATTTGAACTTGAAACGTTTGAAGTGCTTTCTTTTAAACCAAAAGGCAGAGGTTCATTATCAAGTCTATATTTTAAGCCGGTAGAGGTAATTTTTGTTTTGTTGTTAAATGCATAAAGCGATATTGTTTCACCTTTAATTGATTTTAAAGTTGTAGTTGAATTGTAAGGTGTAAGAAATGATTTTTCAGCGGCTATATGCATATTAATTTTACCAAAGAATTTTAAAACAATTCCAAGATTACAAATTGTATGATCAAGTCTATCGCCAGTTACTCCTAATAAGATTACTTCAGAAAAATTATACTTGATTGCATACTTTAAACATTTCTCAACATCAGTATCGTTTTGTCTATTATATTTTATTATTGTTGACTTATTCTCAAAGTACTTTAGTGTATCTTTTTGAATTGAATCAAGATCACCAATAATATAATCCGGGATTATATTTAAATGCTTAGCTGAATTTGCACCACCGTCTGCACATATAATTGTAGAAAATTTTTTATTTATAAAATAATCTACCACTTTTTTAGCAGGTGCTTTACCATTGGCTAATATTATACATTTTTTCATAAAATTAGCTCGCTATAATCCTAACTGAATTCCTGCGATAAAATTTCTTTCAGCTGCGGGAAAAAATTCTTTGCCGATTGCAAAAGCTGAATACAAATTATCAAATAAATTATTCACTTGAAGGTATATCTTTGAATTTGTTAATCCATTAAATAACTTAAAGTCATAACTTCCATAAAGATCAACCACAAAGTACGAATTATTAATGTTGTCCGTGTAATCTATAAAGTATGGATATTTTATTAAATATTCTCCAAGTTTATCTGCAAAATTATCTGAATAAAACTTACCCACATATTTAGAATTTAATTTTACAAATATCCCATTCGAGGAAAATTGAATTCCCAGGTTCGAAAGAAACTCCGGAAATCCGCTGATACTATTTTCAGAAATATCAATCGCTGTTGTATCATTAATAAAATATTTTCCATTTGAAATTTTATTTTTACTGTAACTTGCATTTCCAAATATTTCAACTGTATTAAACAATTTAAATGATGCAGCCAGTTCAATACCAACATGAGTAGTTTGATCAACATTTCCTGTGATTGGCTGACCAAATCGATCAACTTTACCGTTTTTAATTATTTCATCTTTAAATAGCATATAAAAAAGATTAAGATTTAAACTGAAATTATTATCACTAAAAAATGTGCCTATTTCGATATCATTCATCGTTTCGGGTTTAACAAGTGGAGAATTAAAATCATACTTACCATTTGAATCTAATTCAAATTGGGGAAGCTCACCAGCGCTTGATTCAGCAGCATCATAATAATTTTTTAACCTTGGTTCTCGCGTTACCCGTGCATATGAAATAAAAATATTTTGTAATTGATTTAACTTATAATTTAAGCCTATCCTTGGATTAAAAAATAGATTACTTACAGAAAAATCAGTATTTAAATAGCTTTCATTGTAAAGTCTGTATTTATGATAAGCGAGTTGAAGTTCAATAAGTAAATTTATGTTTTTATTTAAATCATATGATTCATTCACAAATCCATTAAAAATATTTTTAAAACCATTATAAAAATAGTATTGATAATCTTTTGTGATGCCCGGAGGTAAGTTCTCAGCATAATTAATATTACCCCAATGATCAGATCGATGAAATCTAAGTTCACCTCCAATTATTAAAGTACCATTAGCATGAGTAATGCTGATTCTTGGTATCCAGCCAAATTGTCTGTTTTCAACTTGAGCTCTTATCAATGCATTTTGAGGAACATAAGTAGTGTCAAAACCATTTTCTTTTAATCTAAAATAATCATCATAAAAAATTGACCACGAACCATCGTAATCAAAAAATCCGGATCCAAGTACAAGAAACAAGGCTGAGTTAATTTTAATTTTATCATTTAGCTGATACTCATTCAATAATTCAAAATGCGGCTGAGAAAAATTTTCGATTTCCTCTGATCTTCTATTTAAAGTATATGTATACTGATTTGCTTCAGCTTCCCAATAGGAATAATTTTCTTTACGTAGTTTTTTATCCTTGATAGCAAATTTGGCTATTCCGTTATAAGCTAAACCATCAGAGATTGGACCGCCGTAGAAGTTTACTTGACTTGTAAGTTTTTCATCGTATCTAACTACAGAAAGATGATATGCATTTAATTTTGACCAGGCTGAATTTCGATAGCCTGAGCTAACTGTTTGCGATAATTTTGTATAAAAGGAATATTTATTATTGAAAAGTCCACTTGAAAACGAAGCGGAATATTTTCTGGTGTTAAAACTTCCAGCAGAAGCAGAAAAATTTATTTGTGTTTTTT
>DASVGS010000436.1:0-12330 GCA_036379435.1 Ignavibacteriaceae bacterium | reverse complement strand
TGGTTTAACATCCTGTCCCATCAATGTACAAATGTGATTACAATTTATTTTTTTTGCCAAATAATTTCCAACCAGTGCACACTCTCCAAACCAAAGTGAGTGAATAACATCTATAGGTGAATTTTTATTTATGGCTTTAACAGTATTAATTGCTTCATTCCAGATCAAAAATTTTTTTGTCTGCATATTTTTCCCGCCCAAAGCATAAACATCAATATCATTCCAGACATAGTTTATTTTTTTATAAGGATACTGAAAAGCAATTACAGAAAATTTAGTGTTCGGAAATTCTGATTTATATTTTATTAAAAAATCCTGTACAGGCGGAGTGCATAAAAAATCATTTTCATCTTTCGGAAATCCCGGAGTTAATAACAAAATATGATTATCGATCATCATCTTGTAACTACTATCCAGGGGAAAGGCGAATCCGGTTCAAATATAAAATCTGACAATTTATTTTTAAAAGAATTTGGGTTGTATAAATATCTCAAGCGAAAATTTTTAAGTTCGTCTGTAGTATGATGAAAATATCGTGCTGCCATGGCGGGATAACCCACTGATGAATAATGTTTAAGAGTTCTGTTCCTTGCCATCATAATTTCGTTTTCATTGTAGAATGGTGTATCAATTATATGAACTTCACCATAAGTTTTTGAAATAAAAAATAGTTCTTTAAAAAGAGCCTGTACATTTTGAAAATACTGTAAGGCTGAGTTAATAATTACCATGTCAAATGTATTAGAAGGTAAAGAGGTTGTAAAAATATCCGCGTAAATTAATTTTATGTTTTCGTTTACAAAAACACGGGCTGCCTGTTCAAGTTCGGTCAGATTAATATCAACGCAGAAATAATTATGTTCAAATTCTTTTGAAAGTTGTCCAACAAACCACCCATTGCCGCAGCCGATATCCAGGATATTTAGTTTTGATTTTTTTTGAGATAAATAATTTTTAAATCTTAAAAATGATTTTGCTCTTAAATCCCATTCTGATTTGTGCGGATTTATTCTTGAAGCATAGGGTAAAAGTTTTAATTCATCATCGCTGTAAATTCTTTTTTCTTTTTTGCGTACTTCGAGGTACAATTTTTCAAAAGATTCATCAACATCCGATAATTTAATTACTCCATTATTTGCTTTTAATTCCCTGAACTCTTCCAAGATCATTTTAACTTCCTACCGTTCTGTAATAAAGCATCCCGAGTCTGGCCGCAATAGATTTTGCTTTATAAATTATTGTATTCGGAGAAAATATTTTATTCTTTAAAATCAATTTGTAAAAATTAATTTCATTAGTAACTCTTCGTACTGCATATTCATAAAACTTTCGGTTATAAGTCCTTTTAAAATCTCTGTCTCTGTCAGAATTTTTATCCCATTCAAAATTTACGGTTTGCGAAGCCTCAATTTCCGCAAATAATTCTGTGCCTTTAATTGGATATGCTACAGTAATTGTAAAATAATCGGGGTTTGATTCTTTAAGATGCCTGATTGTTTCATTGATATCTTCTTCGGTTTCACCCGGATAGCCAAGCATAATAAAAGTACCAGCCTGGATATTATTTTTCTGAGCGAGTTTAATCATTTCTCTAACCTGGTTTACATCAACTCTTCTATCCATTAAATCAATAATTTTTTGTGATCCACTTTCTGCACCTATCCAGACTCTGAAGCAGCCGGATTCACTTAAAATTTTTATCACTTCTTCATTCAATCTGTCTGCCCGTGTAATACATTCAAATTTAATTTTCAGGTTTCTGATTTTTAATTCTTCAGCAAACTCATTTAACCATTTATGTGAAATAGTAAACACATCATCGACAAACCAGATAGTATCGGGCTGATATGTTTTCTGAATAATTTCAATTTCATTACACACATTTTTAGCTGAACGTCTTCTGTAACTTAATCCATAAACAGCACGGCTGCACCATTTGCAGGTGTACGGGCAGCCCCGCATTGTACTTATTGAAATAGCATTTTCACCATGTATTTGTTTCCAGGCATCAAGATAAAGATGCAGGTTGATTTTATCTCTTCCGGGAAAGGGCAGTGAGTCAATGTCTTTCAGTTTCACCCGCTCTTCAGTAAAGAAAATTTCATTATTAGAATTTTTGAAACCAAGCCCGGGAATATTTTTTAACTGATCAAAATTTTTATCATTTAAAGTTTTGATAAGCTCGAAGCAGGTTTCCTCACCTTCACCAATTACTAAATAATCTGCACCGTGATTTAAAAAATCCTTAGCATTATATCTTATCTCAGGTCCGCCTAAAATTATTTTTGTTTTTTTAAGATTATCTTTTACGAATTTAATAACCTTCAGCACATTCAATTTTGTCATCAGGTTAACGTAGACAGCAAGAACATCGGGATTAAATTCAAGCAGATATTTTTGCAGTTCCGGCATGGAAGAAAAAGTTGTATCAAATACCGCGTTTGAAAATCCCTTTTGTTCAAGAAATGCAGAAACATAAAGAATTCCCAACGGCGCATAAGGTTTCATAATGATCTTTTCATTCGGATCATCTTCTAAAAAATAACCGTGTGTTAAAAGTATTTTCATTTTTTAAGTACCAAATCAATCAGGTAATGATCAGACATCAAAGCGGAAAAAGTATATTTCGCAAAAATATTTTCCATCATGCCTAAAAATTTTAATATGCCATTTTTATTGTCAAAAAAATTATTCAGATATGAAGGAGGCACAAACATTCCGATTCCAACAACATTATTTTTATAAAAATCTTCATCAAGTATTTCAAATAATTTTTTATAACTATAATAATATGTTTCAACATTAACATCACCGATTTTTACATTTTGTTTTTTTTTTCTTCTTAAAACCTGGTCAAATCTTAACTTTAATAAATAATATATCGATTCAATCATACAAAAATCCGGCATTACAACTGCTATAAATCTGCCGTCCGGGTTTAGTAAATTTTTTAGATTTTTTGATAAAATTTTCAATTCATTTTCATTCAAACAATTTAAACCGCCGAAGTTGGAAAATACCAAATCAAATTTTTGAACAGGTGAAATTTTATCAATCTCATTTATGTCCAGCACACGGGCAGATACAAAACCCGACAAATCCTGGCTGATCACTTTGCTGCTGGTAATTTCAACCATTTTTTCTGAAACATCAGTGGCTAAAACATGATGGCCTTTTTTTCCAAGCCAGACTGCATCCTCACCGGTTCCGCAATTTAGTTCAAGAATATTTATGCCATCGTTTGGTAAGATTGATTCCAGGTAATTCCAGACACTGCTTCTTTGCAGCTTCCCGATTTTTGAATTGGTAAAGATATCATCATAATCTTTAGCAGCAGCATCAAACAAAGCAGTTGTCATTCAGCAGCTTCAAGTTTCTTTAAAAGGAATGAGTCCAGCAGTGAAGAGGGGATATAGTACAAAGTTAAAATTGCAGACCTGATATTTTTTAGATTAATGGAAAAAGGATTGGTTAAAATATTTTTAATTGATTTTAATCCTACTCTTTTTCTGTAGACTTTATGAACATAGCGATGAAGTTTTTTATAGTACGCAGGCGGAAAAGTATTCCTGAACATTAATGCTAAATCATCGGAGTCAGTCCAGTTGGCTTTTTCTTTAAGCTGCTCTTTAACATTATCATAAAATTTTGTTCCTGGCAGCGGATATGAAACAGAAATTCCAATTTCGTCAGGCATAAGATCAAGAACCATATTAATTGTTTTATATATATCTTCTTTAAGTTCGCCGGGATATCCAAACTGTAAAAAGAATGCAGGGCGTATTCCATTCTTCTTTAATAATCTTGTAGTTTCATAAATTTGTTCGACTTTTGTTCCCTTATCCATTGCATCCAGGATTTTTTGTGAACCGGATTCTGCACCAACCCAAACAGTTTCAGCGCCTGATTCAGCAAGAGCTGTAATTGTATCTTCCTGCAAAAGCAAATCAACTCTTGATTGTATTTTGTATTTGAACTTCAATCTTTTTTCTTTAATGATATTTCTGAATTCCTGAACCCAGCCGGGTTTTAAACCAAAAATATCATCACACATCCAGAAATGTTTTGGTTGAAAATTTTTCAGTAAGTATTCAATTTCTTCAACAACTTTTTGTGGAGAACGTGAATTATATCTATTTCCGTAAATTGGTTTTGCACACCAGTTGCATTTGAATGGACAGCCGCGGGTTGTTGCAATATTTAAAGAAAAATAGCCGTGATTTTCAATCCAGATTTTTTTGTAGGATTCAATATCAACAAGATCCCACGCCGGCATTGGAAAGGAATCAAGTTCTTTTACAATTTGTCTCGGTGGAGTTTTGATGATTTCATTATTTACTTTAAATGCCAAACCATCTATAGATCTAAAATTATTTTCACCGTTATCAATTTTTGAGATCAATTCTTTTAGAGTAATTTCACCCTCACCGATAACAACAAAATCAACTCCGTGTGCAAGATACTTTTCATAATGATCTGCAGAATCTGAACTCGAAGCAATCACAGTCAATCCATTATGTTTAGCGATTTCTGCCATCCGGAAAGCTGCTTCGCGCATATTTGTAAGACACATTTTTGTAAGGTAATTAAAACCGTCATCGTAAATTACAAGATAGTCAGGTTTTTCGAGTTGAATTTTTTCAACAACGGTTTCCGGAGAATCAATAAGTGCACTATCAAATAAAGAAACTTTATATCCCGCTTCTCTCATTACCGCTGCGGCGTAAATTGTTCCGAGTGGGGGATATGGTTGATGAGAGTTCCATTGTTTATTATCAAATTTATAAAAGTATGAATGTGTGAAAAGAATTTTTTTCATATCATTCTAATGAAATATTGAAATTATTTTCCAATGATTTAAGTTTATTCATAAAAGCATCAAGCACGCGTTTTTGAAAAAACTTTGGATGATGTTTAGATTCTTTTTTTGAAGTTTTAAAAGCAAGTTGAAAATCCCTGGAATTATATTCGCTGTACTTTTTATGATTGGATTTTTCAAATAAGTTCATTGCAAAATCATCAAGTTTATCCCCAAAGGGATTATTAAGTATTTTTTCAAAAAACTTTTGAATTAGATTATTGTTATTACAATAAACGTTTGTTGTATCTCTTTTAGGAAAGTTAGGATAAAATTGTTTGATCCATATATTTTTTTTATAAAGTTCATCATATAATTCTTTACCATAAGTTGGAATAAGCGTTACTAATTCAGTTGCAGTAAAAATATTTTTTTCCTCAATCTCAAGTTTTTCAGTATCAACAAAATAATTAATACAAAAAATTTTTCTTGAGTTTAATAAAAATATTTTTTTAAATGCCATTAATAACAATCTTGCCACCCACAAACGATTTGGATTTGTAATTATGAAATAATCAACATCAGAATCTTTTTCCATATATCCTTTAGAGATTGAGCCGGAAAGAAGTATTGCCCTAACATATGGAAACTTTGCTATCAATTTTGTCATCTTGTACGCTGATGCTAATTTCTTTTCAGCTAAATTATTTCCGGCGATCCTTCGATTAATGAAATAATCATTGTTGCTTAGTAAATAAAAATCTTTATTCTTATAAACAAGTCCTTTGCTTTGCAAAATTTGTATTTCAGTATAAACATCTGAGTAACTAACAGAATTTATTCCAAGGTTTTGGTAAATCTCATTGGCGGTAAGTGGATATTCAAAAATATCATAGTAAGCCAGAGTTTTAATAATACTCTTACTTAAGGAGGAGATAATTTTGTTTTGTTCAGAAATAAGATCCATTTACAAAAATAATAACCGCTTTTTTAAGTGAAATTATGAAAAAATGATAAGTTGTCAAATACTTAGTACTTGAACCTAAAAAAAAGTGACAATGAAAATTGTTGAGTATTAGTTCTTTATATATTTTTTAAGCGCTTAAAATTAGTTATGAAAAAAAATAAAACCCAAAATAATTTTAATTGGCTATCAGGTGTAATATTCCTGGCACCAGTAGCTTTTTCAACAAGGCTTTTGGAGATGGATAATCTGCAGAAGATTGTGCTTTTTATTCTTGCAATTCCTGTATTTATACTACTAAATAAAATTAAAAATGAAACAGAAATAATTTATCTCAACAAGTTATTATTAATTTTTGCTCTGATTTTTCCAATATCATTTTCTACATCTTTGCTTAATCATACATCGGATATGTTAGCCTTACAATTAACGTATTTGATTCCACCGATTTTTATAATGTCATTTGCTTTTTTTACCGCAGTTAAAATTGGAGAAGAAAAGTTGTTTAAAATTTCTTCTTCCTGGATAGTTGTCATTTCTACAATTTTCAGTTTAATCGGCTTACTTCAAATAATGGATGTTGAATTAATCGCATTACCGCAAATTATTATTCCCGGATCAACAATTGGACATAGGGGTTTTGCTGCGGAGTTTTTACTTCCTGCAATTCCTTTTTTATTGATTTTAAAAAATTATATTAAAAAAGATTACCTTCCACTTCTTTTCTTTGCTGGTGTGATAAATCTTTCTTTTTTATTTTATACAAGAAGCAGATCAGCACTGGGTTTATCCCTATTACTTTTAATTTTAATTCTGCTTCATACTATGTTTAATAAAAAAATTCAAAATAAAATCAGGACTTCAGTTTATATAATTGGGGTTTATTTAATAGCATTTCTTATCTCACTTATTCCTCCTATAAAGGGAGAACGGACAGATTTTGGATCCAATGTTGTTAGTGCCATTGACTCTGAAAATAGAAGTAATCAATTACGTATGCATTTCTGGAGCGCATCAATTGAGATGGTAAAAGAAAATCCGTTAACAGGAGTTGGAATACAAAAATGGAGCGGTATTTATCCAAAATATTATGGCGATGAATTTGCAGATAGTAAAATTTATTTTGTTCATGCAATTCATTCGCATAATGATTTTTTAGAATTGTTTACGGAAAACGGAATTGCTGCTCCAGTTATTTATATGATTATTATTTTATTAATTCTTAATAACCTTTATAAGAAAAGCAGATTAAATGAAAATTATTTCTTCATCTTGCTATCATCCCTGGCAACCGTTGGATTTTCTTTTATTGCATTTCCGTTTAGTAAATTCTCATCCTATTTTTTTCTTGCATATGCCGGGGGATTATCCTTAGCACCAATTAACAATAAGATTAAAACTGTAAGCATTTCATATACTCAGTTAAAGTACACTCTTATTTTTCTTATCACGATCGGAATTATTACATCATATATAAGACTATCATCTGAGCTTAGCTATATAAAAGCCATAGAGTATAAAAATGGTGGGGATTATAAAAATATGTTAAGAGAATTGGATAATGTAAACTTAATATTATATCCTTTAGATCCTTCAAAACAACCTGTTGAGTTTTACAGAGCAACCGCTTTGTATCGATTGAATAATTTAGATCAGGCATTAATCCATTCGATCAATTCAGAAAAAATTGCTCCATTTAATCCGCTGGTATTACATAACACGGCTGCAATTTATCAATCATCAAAAAAGTTTGATAATGCTATAATCTATTACGAAAAGATGCGGGAATTATTTCCAAATTACATTGATCCGCAAATAAATCTTTTAATTATATACTCTGAAAGTTTACAGTTAAATAAAGCCCAAAAACTTTTTGATGAATTGATAAAAAAAGATCCGCTAAACCCACGTTTAATTCCATTTAAGTCAAAATTTACAAACCAATTTTAATTAGAAAACACACTTCATTTCCTTATTTTTGATCTGTAGAAATTTTGAAATTTCCATTTTGAAATCAGAAAGAGAGGAATAATGGAAAAGCTTTTATTACTTGGTGCAGAAGCAATAGCACAAGGCGCAATCGATGCGGGAATGTCAGGCGTCTATGCTTATCCCGGCACCCCTTCCACAGAAATAACCGAATACGTTCAGCACAATAAAACAGCAATAGCAAGAAACTTACACAGGCAATGGTCCGCTAACGAAAAAACAGCAATGGAAGCAGGACTTGGGATGAGTTATGCTGGTAAGCGAGCTATGGTTTGTATGAAACACGTCGGATTAAATGTTGCCGCCGATGCATTTATTAATTCTGCAATAACTGGTGTTAATGGCGGATTGATAGTTACTGTTGCAGATGATCCATCCATGCATTCATCTCAAAACGAGCAGGACTCACGTTTCTTCGGTAAGTTTGCAATGATTCCCATTTTTGAACCTGCAAGCCAGCAGGAAGCTTATGATATGGCATACGAAGGTTTTGAACTTTCTGAAAAATTAAAAATTCCTGTTATGATTCGCATAACTACAAGGCTTTCACATTCACGTGCGGGAATTGAAACCCGTGCATTAAAGGAGGAGAAAAAACTAAGATATCCTGAAGATCCAATTCAGTTTGTCCTGCTGCCTTCAAATGCCAGAAAAAGATATAAAGGATTACTTGGTCTTCAGTCCTTGATGGAACAGGAAGCTGAAAGATCATCTTTCAATACATACTATCCGGCAAGAAATAAATCAATCGGTATAATAGCGTGCGGAATAGCGTTTAACTATTTGATGGAAAATTATCCTGATAGAAAATTCCCTCATCCCGTACTTCAACTTGGTCAATATCCGCTTCCATTTGCTAAGGTTGAAAAACTTGTAAATGAATGTGAGCAGGTTCTAGTTCTTGAAGACGGATACCCGATGATCGAAGAAATGTTAAAAGGATATTTAGATAAAAACAGTAAAATCAAAGGCAGATTGGATGGAACAATACCAAGAGATGGTGAATTGAATCCGGATATTGTAGCACGAGCTTTAGGATTAGAAGTTAAGATTGGTAAACCTGTTCCCGCAATTGTTGCTAATCGCCCGCCGGAACTTTGTGCCGGATGCAGCCATCGGGATATTTATAATGCTTTGAATGAAACGATGAAAGAATTTGGCAAGCAAAAGGTTTTTTCAGATATCGGATGTTATACGCTTGGCGCTTTACCACCATGGAATTCTATAAACTCCTGTGTTGATATGGGTGCATCAATAACAATGGCTAAAGGTGCTGCTGATGCTGGTGTACATCCTGCAATTGCAGTAATTGGTGATTCCACATTTACACACAGCGGAATGACTGCTTTGCTTGATTGTGTTTATGAAAAAAGTCCGGTTACAATAATAATTTCTGATAACGGTACGACGGGAATGACAGGAGGGCAGGCTTCACACGCAACAGGAAGACTTGAAGAGATTTGCATTGGTCTTGGCGTAAAACCAGAACACGTAAGAGTACTTACTCCATTACCCAAGTACCACGATGAAATGGTAAGTGTACTAAAGGAGGAAATTTTATACGAAGGTGTTTCTGTCGTAATTCCAAGAAGGGAATGCATCCAAACTGCCAGCAGAAGTAAGCGAGAGCAGAAAGTAAAAGTGGAAGAGGTTGTCAAATGAAATCAGACATAATCTTATCCGGTGTTGGCGGACAGGGAATACTTTCAATTGCTGCTGTTGTTGGAATGGCTGCTTTAGAAAATCATCTTTACTTAAAGCAAGCAGAAGTGCATGGAATGAGTCAGCGGGGCGGGGCTGTACAATCACACTTAAGAATTTCTGAAAGAGAAATTGCAAGTGACTTAATTCCGGAAGGCAGAGCAGATATAATAATATCCGTTGAGCCGATGGAATCTTTACGTTACCTACCATGGCTTTCAGAGAATGGATGGCTTGTTACTAATACAACTCCATTTATTAATATTCCGGATTATCCGGATATGAAAAAATTAATTGAAGAGATACAAAAACTTCCTCATCAGATTACAATTAATGCAGATGAAATAGCCAGGCAGGTAAAATCACCTCGTTCATCAAATATGGTTATGCTTGGCGCTGCTTCTCCATTTATTGATATTCCATATCAATCACTTGAAAACGGAATAAAGAAAATCTTTGATAGAAAAGGGGAGAAGATTGTGCAGCTTAATATTGATGCGCTAAAAGCAGGCAGAGATTTTTCTGAGGCAAATAAAAAATTGTAAGAGATTAACCGCCGAGACGCAGAGTCGCTGAGAAAATTCTCTACGACTTTGCGGCTCTGCGAGAAATTAATTTACGATCTTGCCCAGGCTTCTACATCATCTGCTTCTTTTGGTATAGGCCTGCCAAGAACTTTACAACCATTTTGCGTAACAAGAATATTATCTTCTATTCTTATTCCACCAAAATCACGATATTCTTCAACCTTATTGTAATCAATAAAGTTTTTAAATTTCTTCTTGGTTTTCCATTGATCAATAAGTTCAGGAATAAAATAAATTCCGGGTTCGCAGGTAAAAACAAATCCCGGCTGCAATTCTTTTGCTAATCTTAAATAAGCCAAACCAAACTGATCACTTCGTTTTGTTTTATCATCATATCCAACGTAAGCTTCCCCAAGATTTTCCATATCGTGCACATCAAGACCCATCATATGTCCAAGTCCGTGTGGAAAGAAGAGAGCATGTGCACCGGCTTTAACTGCGGCATTTAAATCACCCTTCATAATTCCGATTTGTGATAAACCGGCTGCAATAATTTTTGCTGCAGTAAGATGAACATCAGCGTGTTTTACACCAGGTTTGATCATGTTAATTGCATTTTTTTGTGCTGTAAGTACGATCTCATAAATTTCTTTTTGTTTAAAGGAAAACTTACCGCCAACAGGAGTTGTTCTTGTAATATCACTTGCATAATGAAGCAGTGATTCAGCGCCAGCATCACAAACAAGAAGATCACCTTCTTTTAAAACATTACCATGATAATGATTATGAAGTGTTTGCCCGTTTTTAGAAACGATTGGAGGAAACGAAACTCCACTGCCAAGAGATAGTGAAATACCTTCAATAGCTCCGGCAATATCACGCTCAATTACTCCGGGTTTAGCCATGCGCATAGCTGTAGTGTGCATCTGATAAGCTATTTCCATTGCGTATTCAATTTCAGCAACTTCTTCTTCCGCTTTAACTGATCTTTGGGCAACAATAACTTCTATTAATTTTTTAGATATTTTACTTTTTAATTTGTAAGGATTTTCACCAAGAAAATCAGCGAGTTTAATTGTCTGATCACCTCTGTAAGTTGGAAGAAAATGAATCTTAACCTGTTTACTTTGTTTTGATTTAATGAATTTCTTTAATTTATCTATAGATTCATAATTAGCAACTCCGATAAGTTCTGCAAGCTGTCCGAGTTTAGGCTGTGGTCCCATCCAGACTATATCTTCAAGTGTATATTCATAACCAAACAGTATCTCTTTATTTTCATCAATATCAATTACACCAAACATTCCCGGTATATCAAGTCCAAAGTAATACAGAAAAGAGCTATCCTGTCTGAATGAATAAGTATTGCCGGAATAATTCATAGCTGCTTCATCATTACCGGGAAATAAAATAAGACCGGATTTAAAATTTTTCTTTAGCTCTGCCCTGCGATCAATATAAACCTGCTTGTCAAACATAGCCGCTCCTTAAATGAATTAAGTATTAATAATCTTGCGTAAAATTATGGAATAACTGATTGGTTTTCCATTTTGTTAAAAATAATCATTTGTATTTCAACTTTGATTATTCATTGAAAATAATCGAACTGATATTTATTAATGTGCATTTTTAGGTTTCAAATTTTTATTTGGATTTTCTTTCTGTTTTCTAAAAATGAAATACAATCCTGCTAATACAAATGGGATACTAAGTATCTGTCCCATATTTAATGACATACCTTGCTCAAATGCTGATTGATTTTCTTTAACAAACTCAACAATAAATCTAAAACCAAAAATCAGTACAAGAAACAGACCGAATAAAAATCCCTGCTTTAATTTTTTTTGAGTCTTCGTGTATGTGAAATAAAGAGTAATGAATGAAATTAAATAAAAAATTGATTCATACAACTGTGCAGGATGCCTTGGAACATCATCAACTCTTGCAAAAATAAATGCCCAAGGAACATCGGCAGCTTTACCAATAATTTCAGAATTAAATAGATTTCCCAACCGGATTAATACAGCAGCAAGTGCAACAACTATTACAAGCCGATCAAGAATCCATAACATTGTTTTATCTTTTTGTTTTTTTGTGATAAGATAAATTGAAATTAGAATTCCGATTGCTGCTCCGTGGCTTGCAAGTCCGCCTTCCCAAACTTTTATTATTTCAATAGGGTGTGATAAATAATAAACAGGATCGTAAAATAAACAGTGACCCAATCTTGCCCCGATAACAGTTCCAAGTATCACATAAATTGAAAGTTGTTCAAGATCAGTCTGAGGTTTTTTTTCAAGTTTATAAAATTTTGTAAGAATGAGATAACCAAAAACAAACCCCAGGGCAAA